>NZ_JBMYXF010000001.1:0-190013 GCF_049608145.1 Halocynthiibacter sp. | reverse complement strand
GCCGTCGATCTCGTCGTACGCTTTGAAGTCGTTAGAGAACTGCTTGGTGATCGCAGCGGTCAGCGTGGTTTTACCGTGGTCAACGTGACCGATGGTCCCGATGTTACAATGCGGTTTATTACGCTCAAACTTTTCCTTAGCCATGGTGGCCCTCATTTATCTAAGGGCCAAGGTCCGGCCCGGTTTTCCATCGCGCGCGGCTTACTGCGCCTGACAGCAAAAATCAAGCCTGAGTTCTCTCGTTAGGATAATTCTCTTGCGATGTGTCACAGAGGTCAGCGTCTTCCGCCTTGCCCCGCGTGATTACAAAAGCGCTACGCTTATTGCGCAGCGTCCTCAGCTGAGCTGTCTTCAACATTCAAACCAATCCATTCCGGGTTTTCCAGGATCCAGTTCTGGATCTTCAACGCGGCATTGCGACTTAGGTTTTCCAGTTGCGCTGCTTTATTTTGCGTCAGGCCAGAACCAACAACGGTTTCGGCAGCACCACGTTCAAAAACGGCAAACCGACGCGGTTCAGCATTCAGCTTTTCCTGCGTTTCATTGTCCCAAACGTTCACGGTCAAAGCCAGAACCGATTTGGGCGAAAGAACCAACGGAACCCCAGGCAACGCCAGAACATAGCCATCCACAGCAATGCCGATATGTATCAGACGATCGCCATCATATTGCCCCAGACGTTCATCCATCGCTGTGGTCAGCGCTTTTTCAAGCTCTTCCGCATTGGTGCTGCGCGTCAGCGGACCCGGCTGTGCGTTTTCAGCGACCACAACATTATGCCCCAGCTTGAACTGTCCCATTTCACGAACCGGTTCGCTTGTCGGATCGATTTTTGCGCAGGCCGTCACAGCCGACATCATCAAGACTGCTGTAAGAAATCGTTGTACTATCTTCATTTCATCCCCCTGACGGCACCGAAACACTTGCTATTGATCACTGCATACGCACAATAACGCATGACCGCAATTTGTTCAGTTTATCCCGAACCCGAACGGGTATTTTCGCCACAACAGGTGCCCCAATGAAGACGCCGGTTCAGATACCGCTGGTGACTGAACCATGGGGAATTTTACAGACCTTGCGCACAGCACGACGCAATGTTCTCGAAATCCTACCAGAACTGACCGTAAAGCAACCGATTGTATCTGGCACCACTGGCAAACGCTGGCACATGCTATGTGATCCGGAAGGCCTGCGTCAGGTTTTGAAAGACCGCGTGGAGTATTACCCCAAATCTCTTGTCACACGAAATATGTTGCGCCCCGCAATTGGCGACAGCATGTTCATCGCGGAAGGCGCACACTGGCGATGGCAACGGCGCGCGGCTGCACCTGTCTTCAATCCCCGCAATGTTTCAAACCTTGGCCCCGTTATGTCTCACGCCGCAGACCGAGCCGTGGATCGGTTGATGAAACACGATGGCATGGTCTGTGACATTTACGAAGAGATGGTAACCGCCACTTTTGAAGTGATCTCAGATGTGACTTTTTCAATGGATACCGGTTTCAGTCGGGATGAAATGCACATTGCAATCAATCGATACATTGATCAAACCGCGCGGCTTTCGCTTTTGGATATCCTAGGAATGCCCGACTGGGTGCCCAGGCCCGGGCGTCTCTTTTCGGGGAACGCCCTGAAACGCATGAAGTCTGTCGCGGATGACGTGGTGGATGCGCGCCGTAAACGACCTGTTCCGGATTTGCCCGATTTGCTGGACTTATTGCTCGCCGGAGAAGACACCGACACGCGACGGCGCATGAACACAGCTGAACTACGGGATAACCTGTTAACATTCATTGTCGCGGGCCATGAAACAACAGCGCTGGCTCTGAGCTGGGCGCTTTACCTTTGCGCGTTTGATCCGGTCATTCAGGAATGCGCCAGAACCGAAGCCCAAAAACAACTCCTGGGTCGTACAGCGGTTGCGGAAGATTGCCTTCATCTGCCCTTTGTTCGGCAAATCATTGACGAAACCATGCGCCTATACCCCCCAGCACCTTTGCTGTCCCGCACCGCTCTCAAAAGTGACATGTTATGCGGGCGTGAAATCCGGGCAAAAGATACTGTGGCTATCCCCGTCTATGCATTGCATCGCAATGAACTGCTCTGGAATAATCCCAATGCGTTCGACCCTGATCGATTTGCAGATCCTTCTGCAATTGACCGCTTTGCCTACCTGCCCTTCGGAGCCGGACCACGCATTTGCATCGGCGCGGGATTCGCAATTCAGGAGGCCGTGATCATACTGGCAACACTGCTGTCAAAGTTCCGTTTTACCGCTGTGTCGGGACGGGATCCAAAGCCTGTCATGATACTCACTCTGCGCCCGGAAGGTGGTGTATGGATGAACGTTGAAAAGCTCTGATCAGCTGATAACAGGTGGTAACAACACATCTATTTCAACCGCACCGAACGACAAAGGCCGCGCAGATCATCTGCACGGCCTTTATGTCAGCATCCTGAAAATCAGGTGAATTTGTTATCCCGGGGAAAACCGCGCGGCGCCATGCGGCCGGTTGCGGCCCGTTTGCCGGTCCATTCATCCAGCTCAGTTTCCGTGCGCGTCCGGCCGGCCGGATCAAGCCAAGAGAGGCCTTCTTCACGGACAAAGCTACGCAGATCAGACAGGCCGCCGTCTTTGTATTTCTGCAAACGAACACCTTTACCACGGCCCATTTCTGGCAGTTCATCAATGGCAAATATCAGCACTTTGCGGTTTTCACCCACACAGGCTACACTGTCACCGTTTACAGGTTTGCAAGTCAGCGCGGTCACATCACCGCGTACGTTTAGCACCTGTTTGCCGGTTCGGGTCTGCGCCAGAACATCGTTTTCGGGCACCACAAAGCCATCACCAGCTGTGGACGCTACCAGCAATTTTCGATCCGGTTCATGGATGAAGAAATCGACAATCTCAGCATCATTGGGCAAGTCAATCATCAGACGCAAAGGTTCACCCATACCGCGCCCACCAGGTAAGGTTGAAGCAGACACAGTATAGAACCGTCCGTTCGCACCAAAGACCAAAAGACGATCTGTGGTCTCTGCGTGGAACATAAAGCGCGGCCCATCGCCATCTTTGAACTTCAGCTCTTTATCAAGCGCGATATGGCCGGACATCGCCCGGACCCAACCCATTTCAGAACAGACAACCGTGATCGGTTCACGTTCAATCATAGCCTCAATCGGCACATCTTCGATTTCAACCGCTTCAGAGAATTGCGTGCGTCGCGCACCGCCGTCATAGGCTTTGCCGAACAGTTTTTTGGTTTCTTTCAGCTGATCAGAAATCCGCGCCCATTGCAGACCTTCATCTGCAAGAAGTTCTTCAAGACCTTTGCGCTCCTCAAGCAATTCATCATGCTCGCGCTTCAGCTCCATCTCTTCAAGACGACGCAGGGACCGCAGACGCATGTTCAAAATGGCTTCGGCCTGGGGTTCGTTCAGGTAGACACCGCCCCCCCAGTCTTCCGCCAGCATCACAGCTTTCGGATCATCTTCATTGCGAATGATCTCAATCACGCGATCTAGGTTCAGAAAGGCAATTATATAGCCTTTTAGAACATCAAGGCGCTTATCAATTTGGCCCAGACGATACTGTGACCTGCGCTGCAGAACGTCACGGCGATGATCAAGGAAGGCGCGCAGAACCTCTTTTAGTGAACAGACCTTTGGCGTCACGCCATCAATCAACACGTTCATATTAAGGTTGAAGCGAATTTCCAGGTCCGAGTTCTTGAACAGCGCGTTCATCAGAACATCCGGCTGCACGTTCTTGGACTTGGGTTCAATGATCAGACGAATGTCTTCGGCACTTTCATCGCGCACATCGCCAAGGATCGGAATCTTCTTCAGCTGGATTGCCTCAGCGATTTTCTCAATCAGCTTAGATTTCTGAACCTGATACGGAATCTCAGTGACAACAATTTGCCAAGTCCCACGCCCAAGGTCTTCCACTTCCCATTTACAGCGCAAACGGAACGCACCGCGACCGGTTTTGTAGGTCTCTATTATGTTTTCACGTGGTTCAACAATTACACCGCCGGTCGGGAAATCCGGGCCAGGCACATAGTTGATCAGTGTTTCATCACGCGCATCCGGGGTCTTGATAAGATGCAGGCAGGCTTCACAAAGTTCTGCAATGTTATGCGGAGGAATATTGGTCGCCATCCCCACTGCGATCCCACTGGATCCATTCGCCAGGAGGTTCGGGAAAGTCGCAGGCAGAACCGCGGGTTCTGTCAGGCGCCCGTCATAATTGTCACGAAAATCCACGCAGTCTTCGTTAAGACCTTCCAGCATGGCTTCCGCCACTTTGGTCATCCGTGCTTCTGTGTATCGCGATGCCGCTGGGTTATCGCCGTCAATGTTGCCGAAGTTTCCTTGACCATCAACAAGCGGGTAGCGGACGGAAAAATCCTGCGCCAAGCGCGCCATCGCATCATAAATCGCCGCATCACCATGCGGGTGGAAATCCCCCATGGTATCGCCGGAAATTTTCGCTGATTTCAGAAAACCACCGCTTGATGCTAGCTTTAGGCGGCTCATCGCATAAAGGATTCGCCGGTGCACGGGCTTTAGGCCATCACGTGCATCCGGCAAAGCCCGATGCATAATAGTGCTTAATGCATAAGTTAAATAACGCTCGCCAATAGCACGGCGTAGCGGTTCAGCGCTTTCGTTCAGCCCGTCTTCGGGCATCTCCGGATCGTCTTTAATAATGTCACTCATACCCTCGTGATACCCGTCCGCCGCGTCTTGGTAAAGCCATCACAGGACTCGCCTAGGGGGTAAAAAATATTTTCATTCCCCCGAGACAACCGATCCGGGATTTGCTAAAAAAGAAACAGGGTAACCAGTGAGTTTTGGGTAATGATTAGATTAACGGCAATTCTTGTCGCCGTGATGGCTGTAGTCGTCACAATGACAGACGATAAAACATCTCCGACGAACACAGAAATTCAATTGTCTGGCGTTGCGGCACAGACCGAAACGGAAGCAGCGCCCGTTTCAGTTGAAGTCACCGTATCAGAGGAAAATACAACACCTCCAACACCGCAGACACGTGAAGCATCCCTGCGCGTTGTGCATACAGAAGGCGTTGTTGTTCGCGAATATGCCCGCTCCGACTCTCCGGACTATATGCGCACGATGGTCAGCGTAGACAGCTCTGATGCACCTGTTGATGCCCGCATCCACCGCGCCGCATCCACCACCACGGCAGAAACCAATAATGCCTCTCTCTGGCAGGTCAGCGGCAACAGCGTCAACCTGCGCGAAGGCCCATCCACCAGCACCGGCGTTGTCGCCAGTCTGACACGTGGTACCGAAGTAGAAATTCTGGCTCATCACGGAAGCTGGGCACAACTGGTCGTCGTTGACAGTGATAAGATCGGCTTTATGTCCGCATCATTCCTGCAGGCTGCGAATTAATTCCCGATCAAATCAATCAGGATTGACAAGCCGACTATTTTTGTCAGATACTGCGCGGGTGTCTTAACCAGAGCCCGCGCCATGATCATCTGCAGCTGCCAACGTATCAGTGACCACGACATTCACGCCGCCATTGACTGGATGCGTGCTTCGGATGCAGCAACGATCATCACCCCCGGAAAAATCTACCATGCCCTCGGAAAAGCACCTGAATGTGGTGGCTGCATGAAGCTGTTTGTTGCGACCATGCGCAAAAGTGATAAACTGGAAGTTCCTGCCATGCTGCGCAATATGCGTGCAGATAAAGCGACGAAAGGAACACGCCATGAAGGGCGACAAGAAAGTCATCGAATATCTCAATAAGGCGCTACGCGTTGAACTGACGGCAGTCAGCCAGTTCTGGTTACATTACCGGCTGCAAAACGATTGGGGCTATACGCGCATCGCGAAAAAGATGCGTGAAGAAAGCATTGAGGAAATGGAACATGCGGATAAGCTGATTGACCGCATCCTGTTTCTTGAAGGCCATCCAAACCTGCAAACCTTGGACCCTCTACGGATTGGTGAAAACCTCCGGGAAACCCTCGTTTGCGATCTGGAAGCCGAAGTTGAAGCTGTGGCGCTTTACAACGAAGCCCGCAAACACTGCTCAGAAGTGGGCGATTATGCTTCAATGCACCTGTTTGAACAGCTCATCCTTGATGAACAGGGTCACATCGACTTTCTGGAAACACAGATCAGTCTGCATGATGAAATCGGTGCACAGAACTATGGTCAACTGAACGCCGTTCCCGCCAATGAGGTGGAAGAATAACCACCCAGTCCTGCGTGAATAACGCGTGACATTTCTCAGGGCCTGGGCGAAACATGCGCAGGCTTTCGAGGAACCTTATGACAAAATCCATTCTTATCACCGGCTGCTCTTCCGGCATTGGCTATGACGCCGCTCATGGTTTACGCGCGCGGGGCTGGCGTGTCTTTGCCTCTTGCCGCAAAGAAGACGATTGCCTGCGCCTACGCGATGAAGGCTTTGAAAGCCACCGCATTGACTATGAAGACGAAGCTAGCATTACAGAAGGTCTTGCCGAAACCCTGGCAGCAACCGGCGGTACGTTAGATGCTGTCTTTAACAATGGGGCTTATGCAATTCCCGGCGCCGTCGAAGATTTGCCACGTGGCGCTTTGCGTCAGATCTTTGAAGCAAACTTCTTTGGGGTTCATGACCTCACACGTCAGGTGATCCCAGTGATGCGCAATCAAGGCCATGGCCGTATTATTCAATGTTCTTCTGTTCTTGGCTTCGCCGCCTTGCGGTATCGCGGGGCCTATAATGCCACAAAATTTGCAATGGAAGGGCTGACAGACACTTTGCGCCTGGAAATGCACGGCACCGGTATCCATATTACACTGATTGAACCAGGCCCCATCACGACAAAGATCCGCAAAAACTCACAGAAACCCTTTGAAAAATGGGTGAAATGGAAAAAGTCAGCCCGGCGTAACGAATACGAAAATTCTTTCCTGCCCCGCCTGTATGATGAAACCGGCACGCCAGACACCTTTGAATTGCCGCCTTCGGCCGTTACCGCCAAACTGGTCCACGCACTTGAAAGCAACCGCCCGAAGCCACGCTATTACGTAACAACGCCGACCTATATCATGGGCATCGCAAAACGCCTGCTGCCCACCCGTGGCCTCGACTGGCTGGCACGCAGAGCTTGAAGACGCCACTGCTGGGCACATGAAGTAATTTCGCAACTACTTACGCCATACACCTCACCCTTATCGGAGCAAAAATATTGACGATCACAAAAGTTAAATTCAGCCTAGCCGCACTTAGCATCACTCTTCTGTCTGGCTGTGTTGTGGAAAACGGCCAATACACCAGCGGGGCTCCACGCGCTGAAACCGTAGCTCAAGTTACAATTGCACCTGAAAATATACAGCTACTGGAAGGCGCGCCATCTGTAGCCTATCAAGAAATCCAACCATTGTCCGTTTCTGTCAACAAACTGACAGCGTTCCATCCAACCCCCAGTGAAGACGATGCTCGCGCCGCTTTGCGTAAGGCGGCCGCTGAACTTGGTGCCACCGCAGTGATCAATGTTGAAATCAGCAATCCACGGGTCACCCCTCTGAGCTGGGGAGCACGCAAGGCAACTGGGCTTGCTGTCAGGTACTAAAAACCATAGTGAGACCCGGGCTCCATCGGTTCCGGGTCACCGCAAGCCGTATTCAGGAACCTCAAGCCTGTCGACTTGATGCCGAATCTCATCGGGAAGCTCTTCCAAATTGTATCGCCCCGAGGTCCGTGCGGCCGCCAATACATCAGATACATTCTTCGGCATCAGCTCCATCACGCAAGGCACCCAGTTCACCTGTTGTCGACCAGGGGTGTAGCTCAGCATCATGAAGCCCGCATAGATGTCATTGCTTCTGAAACGCAGCGGCGCAGACGGAAGCAAAAACGTCGAAGCCATCACATTCGAAACAGAATCCGAGAAGGTAATGTTGATCCCAGAATGCGACTTCACCGCGACGCCCGTGCAAAAATGGTCCATATCATTCGGTTTGTTCACGATCCCTTGCCGTTTGAGATCACGGATCATTATTGAGCGAACCGTCCCGACTCCATTCACCAACTTCACGCTAGACATATAGCTCTCATATTTGCCCGGTTGCTGGAACAAACCTTTCCAAAACATATATAACCCGTTGGGCAGCATATCTTCGGATAATTGAAATCGGCGGTTTGCATATAATTCATGCAGTCGACCGGACAACTGGTATTCGCTTAGACTGGCGTTTGGATCATCATGGGGGGTCACCAACCAATTCAAAGGGATGTCATATGTCGTTGCAATTGTTACAAGTAATTCTGGGCGCGGCACGGATTGACCGCTTAAATAGCGGCTAAGTTGGGTCCTATTCACCCCTATTTCGCTAGCAAATGTGCTTATAGATCCCACCATTGCCGAGATCATGCGCAATCGCTCGCACACAGTGTCACGTATTGCAGTCGGGGAATGACGCTTTCCTTCAAACCCACTTGCGGGGTGCAAAGTTCTTTTACTATGGGCCGACAAGGTCAACCTCCAATTTCACTCAACTCACCAGTTATACCTTTATCATGCACGAAACCGACACGTAACTAATTCGATACATTCAGTGTCAATTTCGCACGCAAAGATACGCTTTGCAGACGTTTATCATAAAATTTGATCGGTTGTATTACATTTATTTGCGGCAATGTGCGCGATTCTGCGTCAATAGTTTCGGTTTTACGCGATCAATTTTCGGATGCGTTTGTTAACCTTAGTTAACGATTTCATTCGTAGTTTGGTAAGTTGGTAAAAAGTTTGGGGAAACAATGACTGCTCGCAACAACATCATTCAGTTCACAGGCTCCAATAATGGCTCAAATTCCACTGCAAGCCGCATGCAGCAAGCAGCGCAACTCGTTGAAGATCTTGCGTTTGATTTGGCCGAAAAGATTGACGCCCAACAAGCAGGAAAGCTGATCAGCTTCTCACGTGAATTGTCCTTGATGGCAAAAGCCACACCATAAAGACATCGCTTGCGCTTTCCGCTGGCCCTGCTACCTGATGCCGCTTCGCTTTTCCGTGAAAACGGGCTACATCTGCGGCAACCAGGGAAAGGAAACCTATGTTCAGCGATCCATTATTCATTCTCGCCGCACTTGCGATTCTCGTCACTCTTGTTGTGCTCATGACCGGAATTGGTGGATTTGCCCGCGGAGGTGAGTTCAACAAAAAGCACTCAAACCGGCTGATGCGCTGGCGCATCATTGCACAGGCCGTTGCTGTTGCACTGATCCTGCTGTTCATCGCTATACGTAGCGGCATCGGGGGGTAAACCATGGTGGTTCTCAATAAAATCTACACACGCACCGGCGACAAAGGTGATACTGCTCTTGGCAACGGAGACCGTGTGGCGAAGCATTCCTTGCGCGTGACAGCCTATGGCACCACGGATGAGCTGAACGCAACGCTTGGCATGGCGCGTCTCCATGCGAACGGCGTTATGGATGAACAACTTTCATTGATTCAAAACGACTTGTTTGATCTCGGGGCCGATCTCTGCCGACCAGACATGGAAGATGATGCAAAGGCCGAATATCCACCTCTGCGGGCGGTCACGGCACAAGTTGACCGTCTCGAGGCAGAAATCGACGTGATGAACAAAGATATTGCCCCCTTGCGCAGCTTTATCCTGCCCGGAGGCTCTGCCCTTGCCGCACATCTGCACATATGTCGCACGGTTTCGCGCCGCGCGGAACGTTGCGCGGTGGAACTGGCAGAATTCGAATCGGTAAACCCCTCAGTCATCAAATATTTAAACAGGCTGTCCGATTGGTTTTTCGTGGCCGCGCGTGTCGCAAATGCGAACGGCGAAAACGACGTTCTCTGGGTTCCCGGGGCAAATCGATAAAGATCCCATTCATGCTGTGAATGTTGAACACGAAATATTCTTGCAAAGAATCCCTTTCAAAATGGGAAAACGCGACGGCAAACGCCGCGTTGCGTCGATTTTGACCTGTTTTCCGCGCTGCAGAATCGCTAACACATGCGGGAGAGCTTTGAATGGTGTCCGGTGGATACCAACTTTTGAGGAGATACACGCCCATGAAGGTACTCGTACCTGTTAAACGTGTGATCGACTATAACGTGAAAGTCCGTGTTAAAGCGGATGGCAGCGGTGTTGATCTCGCGAACGTCAAAATGTCGATGAACCCATTCGACGAAATCGCAGTAGAACAGGCGATCCGTCTGAAAGAAGCGGGCAAGGCTGACGAAGTTGTTGCTGTTTCCATCGGCGTAAAGCAAGCCCAAGAAACCCTGCGTACTGCCCTTGCTATGGGTGCGGACCGCGCGATTTTGGTTATCGCAGCTGACGATGTTCACCAGGACATCGAACCACTCGCTGTTGCAAAGATCCTCAAAGGTATCGTTGACGAAGAGCAGCCAGGCATCGTTTTGGCCGGCAAGCAAGCCATCGACAACGACATGAACGCAACCGGTCAAATGCTGTCCGCGCTTCTGGGCTGGTCCCAAGGTGCGTTCGCATCTGAACTGGACATCGACGGTGACAACGCTGTTGTAACACGCGAAGTCGACGGCGGTCTGCAGACCATCAAGGTAAAAATGCCAACAGTTGTGACTGTTGATTTGCGTCTGAACGAGCCACGCTATGCGTCTCTGCCAAACATCATGAAAGCCAAGAAAAAGCCGCTGGATGAGAAAACAGCTGCGGATTACGGCGTTGATGTGGCACCACGTCTTGAGGTCGTTTCCACAACTGAACCAGAGGCACGCAAAGCGGGCGAAATTGTTGGTTCCGTGGACGAACTTGTAGCGAAACTTAAAGAAGCGGGAGCAATATAATGGCTGTACTTCTTTTGGCTGAAGTTGTTGGCGGTGAACTGTCCGTTGACGCAACTGCAAAAGCTTTGACCGCGGCGAAAGCCATGGGCGATGTGACTGTCCTGTGCGCGGCTTCTGGCTGCGGTGGCGCTGCTGAAGCAGCGGCAAAGCTCGACGGTGTGACCAAGGTGCTTTGTGCTGACGACGCTGCTTATGGCAACGGCTTGGCTGAACCAATGGCGGATCTTCTGGTCTCCCTTGCTGGCGATTACGATCACATCGTAGCCCCAGCGACGTCAGCTGCAAAAAACGTCCTGCCACGCGCGGCGGCTTTGCTTGACGTGATGGTGATCTCGGACGTGTCTGCTGTTGTTGATGCAAACACATTTGAACGCCCGATCTACGCAGGTAACGCGATCCAGACTGTTAAGTCTACGGATGCGAAAAAAGTCGTATCCATCCGCACATCTACGTTTGATGCGGCTGGCGAAGGCGGTTCCGCTTCTATTGAATCCATCGCAGCAGCTGGCAACGCCGGCCTGTCTGAGTGGGTTGAAGACAAGGTTGCTGAATCTGATCGTCCTGAACTGACATCTGCGGGTGTTGTTGTTTCCGGTGGTCGCGGCGTTGGGTCTGAAGAAGACTTCGCTCTGATCGAGAAACTGGCAGACAAGCTGAATGCGGCTGTTGGCGCATCCCGCGCTGCAGTTGATTCAGGCTATGCACCAAACGACTGGCAAGTTGGCCAGACCGGTAAGGTTGTTGCACCTGATCTTTATGTTGCTGTTGGTATCTCTGGTGCGATTCAGCACCTTGCAGGCATGAAAGACTCAAAGATCATTGTTGCGATCAACAAAGACGAAGAAGCACCTATCTTCCAGGTTGCGGATTACGGTCTTGTGGCTGACTTGTTTGCCGCAGTACCAGAGCTGACTGAAAAGCTCTGATACCGCAGCGGATACGCTAACGAATTACTTTTTAAAGGGCCCGCCGGTTGTGCGGGCCCTTTTGTTGCAATAAATCTGTAACAGCTTCACTGATCACCTGCGCAACTTCCTGATGCCCTGTCACAGACATCAGTTCACTTGCCGCGGGCTCCTCCATCGCAGAAATCACCATCCCGGCAGTGTCGCCAGACATCATTTCTGCAGGCGGCACAATTTCAAGATAACCGTCGTAATGTTCCTCAAGCGCATTCAGCATTTCGCGGTCAACAAACAAAGGTGCATCCCCTTGGTGTTCGATGTCCTCATTTTCATCTTCCGGTGCATATTCAGACAACCACACCAATAATTTCTTGCCGTCAATCTGGGCCAGCAAGTTCTTCATTCGCGCAACCCAAGCATCTTTCAGTTCACGTCGCACGATTTCAAACCGGTCCGGCGACAGGGTTTTCAATCCCGTCAGCAAATGTCGGGTAAAGTTGTATTCAGTGAAATCCACTTCGCGGTAAATCGTCTGCAACAGTGTCGATGCCCGCACAAAACGGTCATTGCGACGCGGGTGCACTGAATAAAACCGGTTCGACATATTCTGGGCCCCAAGCACCTGTACCACGGTTAATTCCGCGTTATGGCACACATCCAACACAGCCTGATCATGCGCATAGACATCAATTCCGGCATTCACACAGCCCAGGTTCACGGACATCACACCTGTCAATTCTTCAACAATGTCAGAATAGGGCGTTTCAATGAATTTCCCATAGGTCTTGGTCCCACCAAGATAGGCAACATATTCCTGATCCAGCTTGCGTTTGGGTCCACGGAATAACAATTTGGATTTCCCATACCTGCAGGGATAATAATCCAGCAGGGATTCACTTAAATTTTCATAGGCCATAGTTTGTCCCACCTCACTTCTGTATTCGACTCACCCGTGTTGTTTTTGCGCCTGAAACCTTTCCAAATCCCTAAGCGACAAATTAGACAAAATCGCTTTACCCTGCGTTCACCCTCTTGCGCCTCCTCTGTGCAGGGGCCTATGGTCTGGCAGGTCGTATAGGGCCAGTTGGAAAGGGCTTGAGAATGGATATTCAGTCGGTTGGTGTTATTGGCGCGGGTCAGATGGGCAACGGGATTGCACATGTTTTCGCACTTGCGGGATATAATGTTGTTATCAATGACATCTCTGAAGATAATCTGACGCAGGCTGTTTCCCTGATCGGTAAGAACATGGATCGTCAGGTCAGCCGGGAAAAGATATCCCAGGCGGAACGCGATGGCGCGATGGGACGGATTTCCACCACATTGAACCTGCCCGATCTCGGGCAGACTGATCTGGTGATCGAAGCTGCGACAGAACGCGAAGAAATTAAAGTCGCGATTTTTAAAGAACTTGTTCCACACCTGAAACCGGAAACAATCCTGACTTCGAACACGTCATCCATCTCCATCACCCGTCTGGCCTCTGGCACAGACCGCCCTGAAAAATTCATGGGCTTTCACTTTATGAACCCCGTGCCGATCATGCAGCTGGTCGAACTGATCCGGGGCATTGCGACGGATGAACCAACCTACAAAGCTTTGCTGGCCGTTGTAGGCAAGCTCGGCAAAACCGCTGCTTCCGCTGAAGACTTTCCAGCCTTTATTGTGAACCGCATCCTGATGCCCATGATCAACGAAGCTGTCTATACGCTGTATGAAGGCGTGGGGAACGTGTCGTCTATCGACAGCGCAATGAAGCTGGGCACAAACCACCCGATGGGCCCGCTGGAACTTGCGGATTTCATTGGTCTGGACACCTGCCTCGCAATTATGAACGTGCTGCATGACGGTTTGGCCGACACGAAATATCGCCCCTGCCCGCTGTTGACCAAATATGTCGAAGCTGGCTGGCTTGGCCGTAAAACCGGGCGTGGTTTCTATGATTACCGTGGGGAAGAACCTGTACCCACGCGGTAATCCCAAACAGATTAATCTAAACGAACAAAAGCCCGGCGATACCGGGCTTTTTTGTCGCTTAGAGATCCGAAATTTATTTCTCTTTCAGGTCTAGAACCTTCTGACGCAACCAGGTCATGAAGCCGCGGGAATTGCTGTAGTGTTCCTTCAGGTCATCCTGTGACAAGGGCTGACCGATCACCGGTTTTTGTGGTTTGTTCAGCGCATATTTGATTTCATGCAGCAGCAATCCCTGGCGCACGGTTGCGGACACCTGGTTCGCGATCTGATACGCGCGAGAGTTCTGCCCGGGGAAGAAGATCGGCAACACTGTCGCACCGGATCGTTCAATCATCTTGGCGGTAAACGGGTTCCATTCCGCTTCGATCGCATCACCGAACCATGTTTCTGATGCAGCGACCTGACCTGCTGGGAACAGAATAATAACCCCACCATCTTTCAGGTGACGCATGGATTCCTTGCGCATATTCAGGTTTTTACGGTTGCTGTCTTCTTCATGCGGGAAAGCCACGGGCAACATGAAATGTTCAATCTCAGCAACGCCAGTCAGCAGTGAACGCGTCAGAATTTTGTAATCCGTGCGCACCTGACCAATCAGTTCCGCCATAATCAGACCATCCACCAACCCGCCTGGGTGGTTCGCGACCACGATCAAGGGCCCTTCTGCGGGGATCAGGTCACGTTGATCTTGTGGGGTCTTAATTTCGATCCCCATAGCCTTCAGACCTTTGGTGAAAAAGGGTTGCCCGAACGGCACGCCGCTTTTTTCAAACTTACGGATCTTAAACAGCAACAACCCCTTGCCAGTCAGCCATTCCAACACCCGGATCGTGTTTACTTTCCATGGGTTGGTGAATGTATTGGCATAGGACAGACGCCGACCATCATAGGGATCGACATTGCGATCAATGACCGGGGTGGCATTCTGCTGATCAGGGGTATCGGGGGTATTCTCAGTCAAGATGCCATCCGTTTCATCTGTGCCCAGAGGGCCTTATTAAAAATCTTCGCCGAATTTATCGGCAACCAAGGCGTCAATCGCATCAAGAAGTGCATCAGCATCACTGCCGCTGGTTTCCACCTCGATAGAGGTTCCTTTGGACGCTGCCAACATCAAAAGCCCCATGATAGAATCTCCGGAGGCATCCATGCCGTCACGTCGCACCTCTGCGCGGCCCTCATGGGCCTCAACTACTTCGACCAATTTAGCCGAAGCGCGGGCATGCAGCCCTTTTTCATTGATAATATTAAGAGATCTGATTGCCATTTTCTTACCCTGCACGCATGCCATCGCAACAATTTATATACTTTCGTCCCGCTTGCAATGCGCTTTCAATCGCAACGTCAAAAGGCCGCGCCCGGGATTTTGCAAGCTTTACCAGCATTGGAAGGTTTACACCATAAAGCACTTTGCGGTCGTCATTGCAGCAGGCTGGCAACGACAGGTTCGATGGCGATCCACCGAACATATCCACCACGACAACCACCCCATCACCAAAATCGACATCATCCGCAGCCGCACAGATCTCAGCGCGTTTCGCATCACGGTCATGATCATACTCAATGGCAATGGCCCGCATGCCTGGCTGTGGGCCAACGACATGTTCAACCGCGGCCAGATATTCCTGCGCTAATCCGCCATGCGCTACGATCACAATTCCGATCACACCTGTTTCCCCACTCCGCTCGGGCCTTCAACCCTGGCTGTACGTTCCAATTCACGGTGGCGCAGTGATACCGCCCATCCGTCATCTGCCAAAACTGCCGCAAGCTTCTCAGCAACGGTAACAGATCTATGTTGCCCACCTGTGCAGCCAAATCCGATTGATAAATGAGCTTTACCTTCTTCAATGTAGGCCGGCAGCAGCATTTGCGATAAATCCGCGACTTTGTCAAAGAAAAGTCTGAAACGCGTATCCCGTGCAACATATTCAGCCACCTCACGATCCTGACCGTTCATTCCGCGCAAGGCCGGTTCCCAATAGGGGTTCTGTAAAAAACGGCAATCGAAAATCATATCTACGCCATGGGGCACACCACGTTTGTAGGAGAAACTGTGAACTGTCACAGCAAGGCCCTGACTTGTTTCTGCCGCAAACCAACGTTCTGTTTCGGCGCGCAATTCATGTGGGGTCATTTCTGAGGTATCGATCAGAATATCTGCGCATGCACGAATTGGGCCAAGCAGATCACGTTCACGCCGGATACCCTGACCAGGATCTTCTGCCGGGGCAAGTGGGTGGCGACGGCGCGTTTCGGAAAATCTGCGCACCAGAACATCATCACGACAATCTAGGTAAAGAACCTGCGCTGAGATGCCTTCCTGTAGAGACAGGCGATCGATCATTTCGGTCAGGGCTGCCGTCGAAAAATCACGATTGCGGGCGTCAATACCCAGAACCAATGGATGATCCAGCGGCGGGCCATCCAGAAGGCGCGGCAAAAGGGTCAACGGCAGGTTATCAATGGCCTCGAACCCGATATCTTCAAGCGTATTGATCGCCGTAGAACGTCCTGCGCCCGAAGGTCCGGTGACCAGCACAAGGCGTTGCCCGGTCTCTCCTTCAGCGCGGTTTGAACCTGTCCCGTCTTCCATCATATGTCTGCGCGTCCGTCCTTCAGAAACTGTATAATTGCAGCCGGGAAAAACGGGGCTTCAACCGATCTGAGCAAAGGTATTTCAATGCCCAGAATGGGGAAACTACGCGGGGGCGGCAAGCGGTCTTTTTCGACATGTTCAAAATCAACAATCAGGGCGATTTTCGCCTGCGCTACATAGTCCGCTCGCAGGATGCCAATTCCCCTGGCTTCGATGTGCCCCGCAAGGTATTCTGGAGCATGGGCCGTCAGATCGTCCCCCTGAACCGTAATCCGCAGTCGGTCATCAGCCACCAATTGGGCCCCAAGCGCCAACAACTGCAAGGCCACTGACGATTTACCACTGCCAGATGGCCCAATAAGGACCACGGCGCGTCCACCAAGGGAAACCGCTGTGGCATGAAGTATCACAGCATTATCCGGATCAGTTCCCTTATCATGCTGCACGATCATTGTCCCTTCATTAACGCTTTATACAGGCAGACCAACCACAAACCGTGCCCCAAGTGGTTCGGACATCAGATCAGCCTCGGTCGGGCGTATGTTTTCCGCCCAGATTACACCACCATGTGCTTCCACGATCTGTTTCGAAATCGCCAGACCCAACCCTGAATTATTTCCAAACTGCCCTTCCGGACGTTCAGAATAAAAGCGATTAAAGATCTTTTGCAATGCTCCATCGGGGATCCCTGGGCCGGTGTCTTCGACCACCACTAAAATCCTATTTTCGCGCCGACGCACCCAGACCCGGATTGCATCACCCGTTTCACAAAATGAGATCGCATTGGTAATGAGGTTCACGAAAACCTGCGCCAGACGCGCTTCCAGACCCTGAATAACAATCGGCTCAGACGGCAGGTCGGAAATAAATTCCACACCTTTGTCACCAGCTTCATTCCCTAGATAGTCCGTCAGATTGACCAGAAGCTTTAGCAAATCAAATGCGGATTCGTCTTCTTTCACCAACTCACTGTCCAGCCGGGATGCATTGGAAATGTCACTGACAAGCCGGTCCAGACGCCGCACGTCATGTTCTATAACATCATGCATGCGCTCTCTGTGTTCGTCCTTTTTCGCAACACGCAATGTGCCAACTGCCGAACGCAACGACGCAAGGGGGTTCTTGATTTCATGCGCAACATCGGCCGCGAACTGTTCGTTTGCATCAATCCGGTCGTAAAGTGCTGCAACCATACCACGCAGGGCCCCGGATAGCCTGCCGATTTCATCGGGGCGGGCGGTCAGATCAGGAATGCGGATGCGGCCCGGGTTTACTTTTCGCGCATTTTTATCGCGTCCCAGCTCCGCCGCAGCTGCCAGATCGGACAGAGGGTTTGCCATAGTGGACGCCAGCACAAGACTCAGAACAATTGAAACAAGGATTGCGATGACAAAGATCTGCAAAACTTGTTCACGTTCCTGACGCACCAATTCGTCAATTTCCCCGGCAGCACTCAACACGGCCAACAGCCCGGCGACGCGCCCCTGCACCATCACGGGTGTAGAAACGGCAAAGCTGGTTCCTTCGCTATCGTTGCGCCAAGTCCGGCTCATTGCGCCCGATACCAGCGTCTGATCAATCAATTCCTGAGCGCGCAGACGGGCGTTACTGCTGTCTTCCACACCACCTGGCGCGAGAACACCCGAAATTACATCCCAGACAGAGTTGAGAAAATCAGTGATCAG
The DNA here is from genome assembly GCF_049608145.1 of Halocynthiibacter sp. Taxonomy (NCBI): domain Bacteria; kingdom Pseudomonadati; phylum Pseudomonadota; class Alphaproteobacteria; order Rhodobacterales; family Paracoccaceae; genus Halocynthiibacter; species Halocynthiibacter sp. The sequence continues at coordinate 172,009 of NZ_JBMYXF010000001.1, read as the reverse complement.
AGTTGCACCACCCGCATCACCAGTTGTGAACTCTGAGGGACGCATTCGGCGCATTTCACCACGCGCGGATGCCAAAAGATCCCCCGCAGCCGAAAAAACAAATACTTCGCCGCCAGGCGGTAGATATAGTTCGGCCAGTGTTACATTAACCAGATCTGCATCGAAAACAGTGGCGATTTCAAAAGCTTGGCCCTGATTTTCTCGCAACCTTAGCTCAGAGGAAACCTGCACCTCAAACACGTCGGAAATTAGTTCTGCTTCGGCCTGCAGCCCAGCTTCACGCTGAAACACCAGACTGTCGCGGAACGGGTTCAGAAAAAGAACCCCTGCAACCAGAAAGATCAGCGCGAGGAGATTAAAGGTAATGATTTTCCGGGCAAGCGGCGATCGGTTAAGTGAAATCCCACCCCGTTGACTTCGACGATGACTAACTTCGGCGTCGATGTTTCCATCAAGGCTCACCCAATCTTCGCCCAAGACAACATCCGGCTGGCGCGGCGCAGCAATGTTTCTGGCCTTGAGAAAAGATAAAAGCTTCACACCCATCTCCTCATTGGCCAGCCTTTCATTGCAGAATTAACGGTCGCCGTTTCACAAATAAAGCCTCCACTTGGGTGGGCTGCTTACTGCGAATAGGCAATATGTCCGTTATTCCTCGTTATAGCGATATCCGATGCCATACAGCGTTTCAATCGCAGAGAATGTATCATCTGCCATCCGCATTTTTTTACGCAACCGCTTGATGTGGCTATCGATTGTTCGATCATCGACATAAACCTGATCGTCATATGCCACATCCATAAGCTGATCTCGGCTTTTCACGAATCCCGGTCGTTGTGCCAGGGCCTGGAGCAGCAAAAATTCGGTCACAGTTAAGGAAACATCTTTCCCTTTCCAGACCACAGCATGGCGCAAAGGATCCATAGACAGTTCGCCGCGCTGCATAACCTTCTGGTCTTCTTCAACCGCTACTTCGTTGGTTTCCAGGGCTTCTTGGCGACGTAACAATGACCGAATGCGTTCGACCAACAGGCGTTGTGAAAACGGTTTCTTCACATAGTCATCTGCCCCCATACGCAGACCAAGAACCTCATCAATCTCATCATCTTTGGACGTCAGAAAAATGATTGGAATCTGTGTCTTGGGGCGAAGACGTTGCAACAGGTCCATCCCGTCCATTCGCGGCATTTTGATGTCTAAGACAGCCAAATCCGGCATCCGTTTTGTAAAGCCGTCCAGCGCAGACTGTCCGTCATTATACGTCTCAACCTCAAACCCCTCTGCTTCCAGAGTAATCGATACCGACGTCAGAATATTTCTATCGTCGTCCACCAGGGCGATTCGTGACATCCGGCTTCCTTTTTCTTGCGTCCCACATCGTATTAACTTTTCCAGCGTCAGCCCCTGAGAATCAACCACTAATTGCGAATCGCCACTCAGTTTCGTGACATACTGTATCGAAATCCGATAAAATTCCCTGAACACTGGCAAATCCGACCTTCAGGCACGGTAGTTTACGGTCAGCCTGTGGTTTTCTGCCACAGCTGCGACTTTTCATTTACGAATATGTCATTTGATTGCGCTAACTGTGCCCCTCGGTCCTGTTCACCTCAATTTGCTCCATGTTAAGAAGACCCCGACTCACAGCAGGGTCAGCCGCCATTCGGGCGGTTTTTGTAATTCCTCCGCAAGCCGGACACAGGAGCATACCAATGACAGGACGCGTCAACCCTAACTGTACACTTGATGATCAGGGCATTTCAGGACTGGGAAACGTCTATTACAACCTGAACGAAGCCGCATTGGTTGAAGCCGCACTCGGCCGTGGTGAAGGCCACCTCGGCAATGGCGGCACTTTCCTTGTGGAAACCGGCAAACATACCGGTCGTTCTCCGAAAGATAAATTTGTTGTACGTACCCCATCTGTTGAAGACAGCATTTGGTGGGAAAACAACGCCCCCATGGAAGCCGGCGCATTTGATCAGCTGCACGCTGACATGCTGGACCACATGAAGGGCAAAGATTACTACGTACAAGATCTGTTTGGCGGCGCTGACCCAGCGAACCGCCTGGATGTACGTATGGTCACAGAATTTGCGTGGCACGGGTTGTTCATCCGTCACCTTCTGCGTCGCCCTGAGGCGGACGAGCTGGACGAATTCGCACCTGAATTCACCGTCATCAACTGCCCAAGCTTCAACGCGGATCCGGCAAAGCACGGCTGTCGTTCCGAAACCGTAATCGCGATGAACTTTGACAAAAAGATCATCCTGATTGGCGGCACCGAATACGCTGGCGAAAACAAGAAATCTGTTTTCTCGCTGCTGAACTACCTGCTGCCTGCCAAAGGCATCATGCCGATGCATTGTTCTGCCAACCACGCCAAAGACAACCCGGTTGATTCAGCGATCTTCTTTGGTCTGTCTGGCACTGGCAAAACCACATTGTCCGCTGACCCTGATCGCGTGTTGATTGGTGACGACGAACATGGTTGGTCCGACAAAGGCATCTTCAACTTTGAAGGTGGTTGTTACGCGAAAACCATCAATCTCTCTGCTGAAGCTGAGCCTGAGATCCACGCCACAACATCCAAGTTTGGCACTGTGATCGAGAACATGGTCTGGGACAAAGAAACCCGCGAACTTGATTTTGACGATGACAGCCTGACAGCCAACATGCGTTGTGCTTATCCGCTGCACTATATCTCGAACGCGTCTGACAACTCGCTTGGCGGCAACCCAAAGAACATCATCATGCTGACCTGTGATGCGTTTGGCGTTTTGCCTCCGATCGCGCGTCTGACACCTGCGCAGGCAATGTATCACTTCCTGTCTGGCTTCACGTCCAAGGTAGCTGGCACAGAAAAAGGCGTGACAGAGCCAGAGCCAACATTCTCGACCTGTTTCGGCGCACCTTTCATGCCACGTCGCCCGGAAGTATACGGCAACCTGCTGCGTGAAAAGATCGCGACCCATGGTGCAACTTGCTGGCTGGTAAACACCGGCTGGACCGGCGGCGCTTATGGCACCGGCTCTCGCATGCCGATCCGCGCAACACGCGCGCTGTTGACCGCTGCTCTTGATGGATCCTTGGCTGATGCCGAATTCCGCAAAGACGACAACTTTGGCTTTGAGGTTCCTGTTGCTGTTCCTGGCGTTGCAGACCTTCTCCTGAACCCACGTCGTACTTGGGACAACCCGGAAAGCTACGACCGTCAGGCTGCCAAATTGGTATCCATGTTCGCCGACAACTTCGCACAATATGAGGCTTACATCGACGACGACGTGAAAGCGGTCGCAATCGGGTAAATCACCCTGACATTGAATAAAGAAAGGCCGCCCAATCAGGCGGCCTTTCTTTATTCCAGATACTACCGAATTATAACAAATCAGTGAGAGAGCCCGCGCCGCTGGCAACGCCTTCTGCTGTTTCGCCATTCAGAAGTAGGTAAGCTTCAGACGCCCCCAGAGCAGCCGTAAAGCGGTGCCCCCCGATCCCAAAAATCGTTTTTCCCAAAACTTTCCAACGCCACTTTACATAAGCGATGGCAAAGACAACCGCTGCAAGCCCCATGAATGTCAGCAAAAGCATCACATCTCCCGTCTGACTAAGCGCCACAACGCCGCACCCCAATAGTACGACACCACCCATAGCGATCATCCACCACGGTAAAAGTCTGATAAGCATATACTCACTACCTTTTCACTATTTAACCGGCTTAACAAAATGTCCGGATACGGCGCGAACCTAGCACGCTAGGCATAAATGTCACCCCATCAATCCCCGCCTTACAAGGTTCAACCCAGCCACCACCAGAACCACCAGCGTTGCTTTCTTAAACTTCGCCTGATCCAGGCGGTCGTGAATGGCAAAGCCGATCAACATGCCCACGCCGGCTGGCAACAACATCAAAGCCGATGCGGGTAAAGTACGCGTTGAAACGACCCCAGTCTGTAAATGCGCCAAAAATAACGCCACAGCCCCCAGCCCATAAATCGCCCCCTGCACCCGCACATGTTCACGCTTCGGCGTATCAACAGCGGTCAAATAGGCAACCGTAGGCGGTCCCCAAACACCGGACATGCCGCCAATGAACCCCGCGATAGAGGCAATCATCGCCTCGGCTTTTAACTGGTTCGCGGGGGCAATCGTGAAGCTCACCCCAAACAATTGCATCAACGCAAACACCGTCACGGGCGCACCGATAATCAACAGCAAGATATGTGACGGTAGGTATGGCACCAGCTGCGCGCCGATCACCAGAAATACGCCCCCGACCATCAAATACACTTTGAAACGTTTCACCGACCCCCAAGCCGCGCGCCAACCTTGTCGCAACGCCTGGGTTACATTGGTCATCACCGTCGGTAAAATCAGCATCGCCAGCGCGGTTTCCGCAGGTAAGATCGAACTGATCCCTGAGATCATGATCATGGGCATGGCAAAACCGACAGCGCCTTTTACCACCCCGGCAAACAAAGTGATCAAAGCGGCAATCACCATCAAATGCATTCCAATTTCTGAGATCATTTCTGCCCCCCACACCGGTCACCTGACCCTACAGCGCGGCACCTCAAAGGCCAGCCTAAAATTACAGTTGTTATTATTGTTCAAAACTTGCTGCGCTGCCGCATTTTAGTTGCGCTGCGATTGCAAAGTGATTAATCACTATCCTGACGCCCACTCTGGGCAATCTTGATCTGATGAGGCCCGCCATGACGGATACAATCCTTCTTCCCGACCTTCTGTCCTTGACACGTGACAGCCTTGCCCCTGTGCAATCTGTGCTGGAAATCGCGCAGGCAAAGGTGCGTGAAATGACGCTGGATGGTGACCGAATCAGCGGCGCGCTACTGGAAGAAAACCAACATGCTGCACATGCATTGTCCTGGCTCGCGACCTATGTAGAAGCCTTGCAACAAATGCAGGCCTGGGCGGATCGTCTGAACACCGATGGAAAATTCGGCGAGACCGAACAGCTGATCCATCAGATCGCGTTCGGGGAATATCTCTGGCAGATCTACGGCGGCATCCCCATGAGCCAGAATGAGATCGCCCGCCTGCAAGACATGGGCCTAACCCAAGACTACCAACGCGCGCTGATGGCCCCCGCCGTCATGACCCTGTGCAATCAGGGCAACAGCCAGGCTGCGCGCATGCGTCTGGTCGAACTGATGCAGGAACAACAGGGCGTTGCGGTCTTTGGCAATTCCGGCCTGGATGAGGAACTTGAAATGATCCGCGATCAGTTCCGCCGCTTCGCCGATGATCAGGTTGTACCGAACGCCCATGACTGGCATCTGAAAGATGAACTTATCCCGATGGAAATCATCGACAGCCTGGCGGAAATGGGCGTTTTCGGGCTAACCATCCCGGAAGAACACGGCGGCTTTGGCCTCTCGAAAGCCTCCATGGTGGTTGTGTCAGAAGAACTGTCTCGTGGTTATATCGGCGTTGGCTCCCTCGGGACCCGTTCCGAAATCGCGGCGGAACTGATCATCTGCGGCGGCACCGATGAACAAAAGGCAAACTGGTTGCCAAAACTGGCCTCTGGTGAAATCCTGCCAACCGCTGTCTTCACCGAACCAAACACAGGTTCTGATCTGGGATCATTGCGCACCCGCGCAACCCGTGACGGTGATGAATACACCGTCAACGGCAATAAAACCTGGATCACCCACGCGGCCCGCACCCATGTGATGACCCTGCTGGCACGCACCGATCCCGACAGTACAGATCACCGCGGGTTATCCATGTTTCTGGCTGAAAAGACCCCGGGCACAGATGACGCCCCTTTCCCATCTGAGGGCATGACTGGCACCGAGATCGAAGTTCTTGGCTATCGCGGCATGAAGGAATACGAACTGGCGTTTGATGGCTTCAAGGTGAAAGCCGAAAACCTGCTGGGCGGCGAGGAAGGCAAAGGCTTTAAACAGCTCATGCAGACCTTTGAAAGCGCCCGCATCCAGACCGCCGCCCGCGCCATTGGTGTTGCCCAGAACGCGCTGGAGTTGGGCATGCAATACGCGATTGACCGCAAACAATTCGGTAAAAGCCTGATCAACTTCCCACGCGTTGGCGGCAAGCTTGCCATGATGGCCGTGGAATTAATGATCGCCCGTCAGCTGACCTATTATTCTGCCTGGCAAAAGGACCACGACAAACGTTGTGACCTTGAAGCAGGTATGGCGAAATTGCTGGGCGCGCGCGTGGCCTGGGCCTCTGCCGATAACGCACTACAGATCCACGGCGGCAATGGCTTTGCGTTAGAATACCAGATCTCCCGCGTCCTTTGTGATGCCCGCATTCTGAACATCTTTGAAGGCGCGGCTGAAATCCAGGCCCAGGTGATTTCCCGCCGTCTTCTTGGGTAAATCGGCCTCTGGCTTGCGCAAAAACGCAGCGCGGGCCAGATTTATCGCATGAAAAATCTTCTCCTCCCCGCAGGCCTCCTGCTTTTGGCTGCCTGTGCTGACGAAACCTCATCTGGTTACGCAACACCGGGCGCGGAATATCATCTGCGCGAAATCAACGGCGCTGCCTTCAACGCAACGGCAACGATTACTTTCCCGGAAAAAGGCGCAATTGCCGGTCGGGGCCCCTGCAACCTATGGTTTGCAGATCAACCCGCGCCTTATCCCTGGTTCACCCCCAGCCCCATTACATCCTCAGAAATCGGCTGCTCGGACCTCGACCAGGAACAGGTGTTTTTCACCACCCTTTCCACCATGGATCTGATCGAATTCAGCGGACCTGTCTTGCTGCTCTCAGATGGCGAAGGCGGCAAGATGCTGTTTGAAGCGCGTTAATCCTGCCGCGCCAGAAGCTCGATCAGACGCTGCCGCGCCGCAGGCAAGGAACGTGACCCCAGCGATGGCGCGACATGATGCGCTAGGAAATGCCCTGTCGTATGCAACCCGTCCCGGATTTCATCATCCGTGACGGCCCCCTGCCCAAGCAAACATTGCGGCAGGGGCAACAGGCGATCCACCCATTTCCCGGCTCCGGCCCGGCTGACAGCCCGCCCGGTTTTCGGTGACACATAAATCAGATCATCCCGTGACCCGGTGACCGCGCATTTCGACAGCGACAGACCAAAGCCCAACTCGTCCAGCAACGCCGCCTCCCAGCGCAGATAGGCCAGCGGCCAGGCCTCTGTGGCAGCGAGCAGATCAAACAGCGTGATCGTGCGCTGATATAATCCCGGATGTTTTTCACGTTCCGCAAAAGCAAAACTGATCAGGGCACAAATCGCATTAAGCCCTGCGAGCGCCAGACGATCGTTCATCACCCCAGCCGCCCGCGCACGCAGAGGTTCCACGGTGAAACTGCCTAGGTGTTCTTCCAGCCGCGCACGCCAGGTAACATCCAGCTGATTGCCCGGCTGCAAGTGTGCCGCCAACTTACGGGACGTGCCTCCACGCACGACGCCTGCATGCAGTCCGTGGTTTGCAGTAAATACTTCCAGAATTGCGGAGTTCTCTCCATGCCTGCGCACAGAAATCAAAACCCCTTCATCACGCCAGTCCATAAACAGACTATATGACGTGGCTGCATGGGCGGCCAGTCCCCCAATCTCTCTCGGAATGCTTTCAGAAACAAAATCAAACGTCGTTCGTGGGTGACTTCGTTCTATACATTAATTGAGAAAATCGTGCCGCACCTGTGATTTTTCGGTCAGGAACCCGGGTAATCCCCGCTAAATTTAAGGTGTTAAAAAATAGAGTTTCCCTGCCAAATTAAAACAACTTACGGCTCATATTTGATCTCTGGAAGTTTCCCGGGAAATGCGGGGAGTTGCCCCCCGGAGGTTACAAAAAGCCTGGTTCATCCAATAGATGACGTCCAGCTTTATCTTCCACTTCAATCACCCAGAGGTCGGGGTCAAAGCTACGTTGTTTCGCAAGAGTCGTGTCGACTGTTGCTTCATCCCCTTGCACCAGAGAGATCCAAGCACGTTCCCCAGTCATCAGATCAAAGCTACGTTGAAAAGCTTCTGCCTGCCCATCAAGCGTGTTCAGTTTGATCAGTACAGCACCCGCCGTCAAATCGCCTTTTTTCACAACAAATACCGGGATATCCGCCAGACGTAGGCGCGTCAGATAGGCAGATACCCAGAATTCAGCCGTCAGGCGGCTCATGCGTTGCCGTCACGAAAGTTAAGGCCCATTTCGTTGTAGCGTTCTTTTTCTTCCAACCAGTTCGGGCGCACTTTCACCTGCAAAAACAGGTGCACACGACGACCTAAGAATTCTTCCAGTTCCTCACGCGCGGCTTTGGATACAGCCTTGATGGTTTCACCCTTATTGCCCAGAACGATCCCTTTGTGACCATCGCGCATCACAAAAATCTTCTGATCAATTTTGCAGGACCCATCTTTACGTTCTTCCCAGTGCTCGGTCTCCACCGTCATCTGATACGGCAACTCCTGGTGCAGACGCAGGGTCAGTTTTTCACGGGTCATCTCTGCTGCAATCATCCGCATGGGCAAATCAGCGATCTGATCCTCAGGATACAGCCAAGGACCTTCGGGAACTTGTGTTGCCACCCATTCGCGCAGCGCATCAACACCATGTCCACGCTCGGCAGAAATCATAAATGTTTCTTTGAAGTCATAGGCTTCGTTCAAATCCTGGGTCAGCTTCAGCAGCACTTCAGACTTTACCCGGTCAATTTTATTGATCGCCAGCGCAACGATCTGGTTTGGTGAGATACGTTCAACCAAAGCATCGATAATTGCCTGGGCGCCTTCGGTAATCCCACGATGCGCTTCGATCATCAGAACCACAACATCCGCATCTGCAGCGCCGCCCCAAGCCGCCGCCACCATCGCGCGGTCAAGCCGACGACGTGGACGGAACAGGCCGGGTGTATCCACAAAGACCAGCTGTGCATTTCCTTCAATCGCGACGCCGCGAATGCGGGCGCGTGTGGTTTGCACCTTATGGGTCACAATGGAAACTTTCGCCCCCACCATCCGGTTTGTCAGGGTGGATTTGCCCGCGTTGGGTTCACCGATCAGGGCCACAAAGCCCGCGCGTGTATCTGTCATTTTGCTATCTCCAGACGTTCAAGCAACGCCTTTGCTGCGGCCTGCTGGGCCTCGCGCTTATTGCCTGCGGTGGCTTTTTCAGCTTCACCCGTCTGCATCTGCGCTTCAATTGTAAAAACCGGGGCGTGATCCGGCCCGGAACGGGCCACTTCCACGTATTTCGGCGGCTGTTGTTTGCGGGCCTGGGCCCATTCCTGCAATGCGGTTTTCGCGTCGCGCGCGTCTTCTTCGACCTGATGAATACGTGCGCCCCAGAGACGCAGGATCAAGTCACGGGCCGCATCAAAGCCGCCGTCGTTATAAACGGCCGCAATGACCGCCTCCATGCCATCACCAAGCAGCGCATTTTTGCGACGCCCACCTGACAACATTTCAGAACGGCCCAGTTTCAGGACAGCCCCCAGATCAACTTCACGGGCAACATCCGCACAGGTTTCTTTACGTACCAGCGCATTAAACCGCGGCGCAAGTAGCCCTTCAGCCGCCTTCACATCTGCCGCGAGCAACGCATCTGCCATCACCAGACCAAGCACACGATCCCCAAGAAATTCGAGCCTCTGGTTGTCATCCCGCGTGGCCGAAGACATAGAAGAATGTGTCAGCGCACGGATCAACTGGGCTGGATCCTCGAAGCGATGCCCTATGCGGCCTTCAAAGGCCTTGAGTTCTGCTGAAAGTTTCACTCGACCGCCTTAAAGAAACGATCTGATCGCCAGGTCCAGAAGTAAAAGATACGTGTCCCAGCAGAAGAAAACATGACGCGATCAGCACGGCCAATCAGACGATCAAAGCCAACAAATCCAACGCCACCACGGTTCTGTGACACGCGTGAATCGCTGGAATTGTCACGATTGTCCCCCATGAAGAAAAACTCTCCTTCCGGCACAGTGAATACCGGAGTGTTATCTGTACGTGCCGGGGAAACATCCAATATCGCATGCGAGACACCACCTGGCAGCGTTTCGATATAACGATCTTTGGTGCACTCACCTGTGCGCGACTGGCAAACCGGCGTGCGGCCTTGGCTGCCCTGTGGGCCGCGTGGTTCCACGAATACCCCGTCCGGCACCTGCGGTGCAGCTTCGCCATTGATATAAATGATGCTGTCTTTCACCTGAACGCGGTCACCAGGCAGTCCGATCAAGCGTTTGATATAATCTTGATTGTTGGTTGGATGGCGAAAAACAACCACATCGCCACGTTCCGGCATAGATCCGAACAAACGGCCAGAAATCGGGCACGCTGAAAACGGGCAGGAAAACTGTGAATATCCATAGGCCATTTTGTTCACAAACAGGAAATCCCCGACCAGAAGCGTGTCTTTCATTGACCCAGAAGGAATGAAAAACGGCTGAAAAAACAACGTACGGAAGACGCCTGCAATCAGCAGGGCCCAGAAAACGGTTTTAATCGTCTCAACAATGCCGCCTTCGGCTTTTTCTTCCAGTTCTTCGCTGTGCATCAGCCTGTCCTGTTTTGTGGCAAGCCTTAAGCGGCTGCAAAATCTGTCCTGCCGGATATGAGGTGCCAGGCGCACAGAGTCAACCTGATCAGCCGTTTTGCGCGGCTGGGCGACGGGCTTCAATAACCACAAAAGCCTGTGCCCATGGGTGGTCATCGGTCAGGGTCACATGGATGATGGCTTCATGTCCTGGAGGGGTCATTTCATCCAACCGTTCCTTTGCCCATCCCGTGACTTCCATCACAGGCTGGCCCGTTTTCAGATTGCTGACCGCCATATCTTTCCAGGAAATGCCCATAGCAAGCCCAGTACCCAGCGCTTTGGAGCACGCCTCTTTTGCCGCCCAACGCTTTGCATAAGTCCCGACCACATCTTTGCGCCGCTCTGCTTTGGCACGTTCAGTTTCAGTAAAGACACGATTTTTGAAACGATCGCCGAAACGATCCAGCGTACCACTGATACGTTCAATGTTCGCAAGATCCGTGCCAATACCTAAGATCATTCCGGGCTCCGGAAAATTTCGCCAACAAGTTCACCTGTTGATTGATTCAGCCAGAACGCCAGTTCCACCTCAGTTGAAGATGTACCGTCGTCGCCATACAAAAACGCCGGAACCTCAAAGATCAGACCAACCGCTGGATCATAACGGGCTTCAAGCTTGGAAAACTCAATCCCAGTGAAGCCAAAACTTTCGTTCAAAGAAATCACCTTGCATTGGCGTGCGCCAACTTCATCATAAGGCGGCGACAACACCAAAATATGAAACGCCGCAGCCGCAGGTTCGATGGTATCCACCAGCGCAAGGCGCACTTTTCCCTCGGCAAACATACGTGTGTTTTCGGACCATGGTTCAGCAATATTACGTGCCGATGCCTGCCAGTCACACTCATTGATCATCTGTGCTGACGCCCCCTGCGCACCAGCCACCAGAAACACACCTGCGATCATCGTGTTCAAAAATGTCTTCATATCAACCTCGCTGTAAAAATCTTCAGCGCCGCTGCACCAAACAGTGCGGCAAAGGTAAATTCAAAGCCACGGCGCATTTTCATATATGCACGTACCATTCTGTCAGATGAAAACAAAAATGCATAGCCAATGAACACAAGAGCCGATCCAGTCAGCAAAAACGCCCAAAGTGCCAGTGCGCCCCAGATCCCAGCATCTGCCGGAATAACAATCGCATAGACAGATCCCCAGGACAGGATCGCCTTGGGGTTGGTCAAATGTAACAGCATCCCTTTGCCAAATATTTGCGCAGGCGTGCCGTGATGGGCATTCTCAGCCTTCAGTCGTGAAGGGTTCAAAGCAGATCGCAGGGATTTCACCGCCAAAAACAGTAAGTAAGCTGCACCACTATAGCGCAGGATTTCAAAGATCCAGACATGGGTCATCATCAATGCCCCCATACCCAACGCTGCCATCAGTCCCCAGAATGTACTGCCACTCAGGACGCCCAGCGAAAAACACAGGCCTGCCTTACGCCCAACTTGCATCGAAGTCCCCGCAATCGCAAGATTTGCCGGGCCAGGACTTCCCCCGGCCACAATCCAAGCCAGCCAAAGGAATGCCAGCTCAGCTAAAGTCATCTTCGATCTTCCTATCCATTATTTTACGCTTATTTTTAAAGCCTAACGTCAGAAAGAACCGATTCACCAATAAGGAAACAATACCGGAAATCGCAACAAGCAGCACCCAAATACCGACCGAAAACGACCCGAATATCCGTGACCATTCAGGAAGGAAGCTCATGAAAAAACCAAGGATCGCTGTAATCCCAAGCGCAACAACCGTCATTACCATTGCTGCCGTCCATGCCTCGCCATTGGTAAATGCGCCCTCATCTGACTGGGCACGTTTCTGTCCCTCGAACATAGCCGCTATCATTGCGGGCATTATCGACGTTGCACTGCTGCTCAGATCAATTCCGGTCACACGCAGTAAAACTTCTAACCCAATTCCAAGACCGAAGGCCGTCGCGATATAAACCAGCCCATAGCGTATTGGGTTTATCAGCCCCATCAGCTTCGCGCCTCATCCATCAGGCGACGCATCTCAGAGATCGCCGGCGTCAGGCCCCGGAACATGGCTTCGCCCATCAGGAAATGTCCGATATTCAGTTCCATTACTTCGGGGAAAACTGCAATCGGCTGTACCGTATCATAGGTCATCCCGTGGCCCGCATGGACTTCTAGCCCAAGGGAATGCGCAAATGTGGACATCTCGCGCAAGCGTTCCAATTCCGCATCACGTTCTTCAAAGCGGCCTTCCGCATGGGCATCACAATAGGCACCCGTGTGCAATTCAATCACCTCTGCACCAATACGGTTCGCAGCTTCAATCTGGGCACGGTCCGCCGCGATAAAGATCGACACACGACAACCTGCCTCACGCAGGGGGGCAATGAAATGCGCCAGACGGTTTTCATCGCGTGCAACTTCCAGCCCCCCTTCTGTGGTTTTTTCTTCGCGTTTTTCAGGCACGATACACACAGCATGGGGTTTATGGCGCAGAGCGATTGCCTGCATCTCATCCGTTGCCGCCATCTCAAAGTTGAGAGGGATGTTCAAAGCATCCATCAGCCCGTCGATATCACTGTCGGTAATGTGGCGGCGATCTTCGCGCAAATGTGCCGTAATGCCATCTGCACCGGCTTCTTCTGCCAGCTTTGCCGCACGCACTGGATCAGGGTATTCACCGCCACGCGCATTACGCACCGTAGCCACGTGATCAATGTTCACACCAAGTCTGAGCTTTCCAGCAAAATTTGCGCTCATGGCACACTCCTGTCCGTTCTGCGGGCCTGCCTTGCATTCCCACCTGATTCTTACAGAAGCCTACTCCCCCCGATCAGGAAGGTCAGCCGCTTTTTGCGCCATTTCTTCCTGCACTCGCGCCGCTTGTTCTGCTGCTTCTTCCGCTGCATCTCTGGCATCTTCCCATTTGGCGCGGGCTTTCTCAGCTTTTTGCGCAGCCGCAACCGCCGCATCTTCCGCAGCCTTCGCTGCTTTCTTTGCGCGCAGTTCTTCGAATTTCTGCAACAAACGTCCTTTGCGGCGCTTCTGATACAGATCAATCACAGGCACCGTCATGTAATAACAGATGGTTCCAGCAATCAGGCCCGGTATGATACCGCCCACCAGATAGGGCAGGAAAATAGTATCGTAGAAATCCCAAAGGAACGTCCAGTTGGCATCTTCTTCATTGAAAATCGCAAGAAAATTCCGCCAAAGCGTCACACCAACTCCGACATCATCCGTATGTGGTGTCGCAGACGTGGCATGCCCCATCAGCCCAAGCAGATATTCCCCCAGCTTTAGGCTGGAGGCCGCAATAAATGGAAATGTCAGTGGATTGCCAAAAAACGTTGCCAGAAGGGCCGCAATGATATTGCCCCGCATCACTTTCGCAAGACCAGCTGCCACAAAGAAATGCAGGCCAAAGAATGGCGTAAAGCTTGTGAACACCCCAGCAAACATACCGCGGGCAATACGGTGGGGCGGATCCGGTAGGCGGTGCAGGCGATGTTTCACATACATATACGCCCGTTTCCAACCGGTTTTCGGCCAGAGAAAATCCCGCAGGATGACCAAATTCGGTCGTTTATCGCGTCGTTTAAAGACCACCTCAGCCCCTTATGCTGCCTCTATCAGGCAGTGTTTCCTGGTTTGCGGTCCACATTCCGAAAGCGCTCTACCGAAGCAACATCACTGTCCGCCTCAAGCCCCATCATCACCATATGCAGATGTTCAGCATCCCGCAGATCTATATCAATCAGAAGGCGGTAAAAGTCTGGTTTACGTTCCACAAATTTCAGATCCGAGATATTGGCCTTTTGTTCGCCAATCAATGTGCAAATTCGTCCCAACACACCGGAATCATTGCTGATGGTCACATTCATTGTCACCGTGTGTTCAGCCGCATGCCGGCCGGAATGCCAGTGCAGATCAACCCAGCGTTCGGTTTGATCTTCCAGTTCACCCAACACCGGGCAGTCAATGCCATGCACAACCACACCTTCACCGCGATAGGTAATACCAACGATACGTTCTCCGGGCACGGGCTGGCAACAGCTTGCACGTTGCGAAGTCTGATCTTGCGCAAGCCCTAAAACCGCACGTCCGGTTTCAACTTCGTCGCCCTGATGTTCCGCCAGTTCAGGATAAAGGGTTTCAACAACATCCCGTGCTGTCAATTCTGCGCTGCCAAGACGCGCCAGTAACACATCACTGTCCTGCAACCCCAGGTGCCGCGCAGCCGTAGCAAGGGCCTTATCACTTGCCACTTTACCGATATGTTCAAACGCCACACGGGCCAGTTCGCGCCCCAGTTTAACAAATCGTTCGCGATCATCTTCACGCAAGGATCTCCGGATCGCGGCCTTGGCTTTGCCGGTTGCCACGATATCAAGCCATGTTGCCTGTGGGCGCTGTCCTTCGGCGGTTGTGATCTCAACCGATTGTCCATTGCGAATCCGGGTCCACAGTGGCACCCGAATGCCATCAATCTTTGCACCGACACAACTGTCCCCGATCCGGGTGTGAATAGCATAAGCAAAATCAAGCGGTGTTGCCCCACGGGGCAGCTTGATCACCTCGCCCTTAGGGGTAAAACCAAAGACCTGATCCGTGTACATTTCAAGCTTCACATGCTCAAGAAACTCGTCGTGATCATCCGCCGTATCAAAGCGCTCATTCAGCGTGGCAACCCATTGGGCCGGATCAACAGCAAAGGGGTTTTCGCTTTGCACACCATCCTTATAAGACCAGTGCGCCGCGACACCAACTTCCGCCACATCATGCATCTGCGGCGTACGAATTTGCACCTCGACACGCTTACCATCACGCCCCGAAACCGTGGTATGGATGGAACGGTAACCGTTTGATTTTGGTTGTGAAATATAGTCTTTAAATCGTCCTGGAACCGCACGCCAGCGTGTGTGAATTGCCCCCAGAACACGATAACAATCTGCATTATTTTCCGTAATAACACGGAAGCCATAGATATCCGAAAGCCGTGAGAACCCCTGGTCTTTTTCTTCCATCTTACGCCAGACAGAATACGGGCGCTTGGCCCGGCCATAGACCTCGGCTTTGATGCCCGCCTTTTCCATTTCCAGTTCGATGTCGCTGGTAATCTTTTCTATGACATCGCCGCTTTCATCGCGCAGATGTACAAAGCGGCGCATGATGGATGTCCGGCCCTCAGGGTTCAAGACGCCAAAGGTTAGATCTTCCAGCTCTTCGCGCATCCATTGCATCCCCATCCGGCCTGCAAGGGGAGCAAAAATATCAACGGTTTCACGGGCTTTCTGCACCTGCTTTTCCGGACGCATGGATTTGATCGT
The DNA here is from genome assembly GCF_049608145.1 of Halocynthiibacter sp. Taxonomy (NCBI): domain Bacteria; kingdom Pseudomonadati; phylum Pseudomonadota; class Alphaproteobacteria; order Rhodobacterales; family Paracoccaceae; genus Halocynthiibacter; species Halocynthiibacter sp. The sequence continues at coordinate 156,148 of NZ_JBMYXF010000001.1, read as the reverse complement.
GCGCATATTGTGCAGACGGTCAGCCAACTTTACCAAAATTACCCGCATGTCCCGCGCCATTGCCATGAACAGTTTGCGAAAGTTTTCGGCCTGCTTTGTCTCACTGGACGACAACTGCAGATTGGTCAGCTTCGTAACACCATCCACAAGATCTGCAACTTCGCGGCCGAACATTTCCGCCACTTCACCAAAGGTCGAACCGGTGTCTTCAATCGTATCATGCAGCAATGCAGTAATGATGGTTGCATCATCTAAACGCTGCTCAGCCACAATCATCGCCACGGCAACGGGGTGGGTGAAGTAGGGTTCACCTGAATGTCGGAACTGCCCTTCATGCATACGCGCGCCGTAATCAAACGCCGCGCGGATCAAATGTTCATTGCATTTAGGATTATAGGCGCGGACGCATCCGATAAGATCGTCGACAGTAGTTTCTTCTGCCATCCTGGCCGTACTCTTCCGGGCCTTGAAAGGCCCTGCTGGGGTTAACCCTGGCCCTGTGCTTCCATCAGCTGGCGCAGCAGGCGCTCTTCACTCATATCGTCGTCCGCAGGTTTATCTGCCTCAGCGCCCATCAAAAGTGCCATTGCATCTTCTTCCGGTTCATCAACTTCGATCTGGGTTTGGTTGCTTTCGATTGCGCGTTCGCGCAGCTCATCAGCAGTTTGTGTTTCGTCCGCGATTTCGCGCAGTGCAACAACAGGGTTCTTGTCATTGTCGCGATCAACCGTAATTTCCGCACCCGCAGAAATTTCACGTGCCCGGTGAGAGGCAAGCATAACCAGTTCAAACCGGTTCTGTACTTTGTCGACGCAATCTTCAACCGTAACGCGGGCCATGGGAGCTCCAATTTATAGCGGATGTCTGAAACCGATGATTTACGCTGCGATGCAACGGAATTCAAGCAACATTTGAATCAATCCCCTGATCCCGTGCAATTCTTTCCGGTTTCCGACAGATTATGTCCCCATTGGCTGATCTACAGGCCGAATTCCCGCACATGCCCCCTCCGGAAGTGCCGAAATCAGGGTTTTCAACGACTGCCCGGTTACCGGATGCACCCAATCCGGGACCACATCCTGCATGGGCAACAGCACAAATGCCCGGTCAGTGATTCGGGGGTGTGGCAGGATAATCTCTTCCGGCGCACGCTCCATTTGTGTCGATAAAGATAGGTTGCGCCAGAAATCGAAGGTCTCGAGATCGGGCAAAATAATTTTTTCTACAGCCAATAAATCAAGGTCTAGGGGGCGTATCCCCCACCTTTTCAGTCGCTTTCTACCAGCATTTTCTTCAACCTCATGTAACCTTATCAGCAAGTCTTCAGGTGCTATTGTGACCTTCAGAAGGGCCACCGCATTTACAAAATCGTTACCGATTCCTTCTGGAAAACAAGGGCTATGGTAAAAATGGCTGACCTTCTCGACATCGATCTCTTCGCTGGTCAGTTCCCTGAGGGCATTTTGTAGCCTTTCAGCCATAAGATGTGATTCGCCGGTATCATTTGCACCCAGTGCAATCAGCGCCCTCATCGGGCTAATGTTACTTTTCAACTGCGTCCCCCCTGCCTATATGCAATAAATGTGGTAAGTTTCGAACCTGAGGTCGCCAGGCCTCTCGTAATTAGTAAATCGGGACGGAACGTTAAGATACCGAAAGGGATTTCATGTTTTATCGAGACGAACGGCTGGCGCTGTTCATTGATGGCTCTAACCTATACGCTGCTGCAAAGTCACTGGGTTTTGACATCGACTACAAATTGTTGCGACAAGAGTTCATGCGCCGTGGCCGAATGCTGCGTGCGTTTTACTATACTGCGCTTCTGGAAAATGATGATTATTCACCGATCCGACCTCTGGTCGACTGGCTGAACTATAATGGGTTCACAATGGTCACCAAACCGGCACGGGAATATACGGATTCCATGGGTCGCCGTAAGGTGAAAGGCAATATGGATATCGAACTTGCTGTGGATGCTATGGAGCTTGCGCCCCATGTCGATCACATTGTCCTGTTCTCCGGGGATGGAGATTTCAGGCCACTGATCGAAAGCATTCAACGTAAAGGTGTTCGTGTATCTGTGGTGTCTACCATTCGCTCGCAGCCCCCAATGATCTCAGATGAACTTCGCCGCCAGGCGGATAACTTCATCGAACTGCAGGATCTCAAAGATGTAATCGGGCGGCCTCCGCGCGAAAACTTTGATCCCGCAGCGCCTGAGACACCTGAGTAAACTATCAGGATTATGACAACTATGGGCGCGGCAGACCACGGCGTCGCGCCCATAGATCCCTTTCCGGTTCCCAGCTGACGCTAGGTATGGACCTCTGCAGTCTCCGCGCCTAAACATAGGGCAACAAACAGGACGGCAGCATGACCAAACTTCCCCCACTGACCATCTATCTTGCCGCTCCGCGCGGTTTTTGTGCCGGTGTTGTGCGCGCCATTCGTGTTGTGGAAATGGCACTAGAAAAATGGGGCGCACCTGTCTATGTGCGCCACGAAATCGTGCACAATAAATTTGTCGTCGACGGGCTGAAAGCCAAGGGCGCAGTGTTTGTCGAAGAATTATCAGATTGCCCGGATGATCGTCCGGTCATTTTTTCCGCCCATGGCGTGCCAAAATCCGTACCTGAAACCGCCACCGCGCGCGAAATGATCTGGGTGGATGCCACCTGCCCACTGGTGTCCAAAGTGCATATCGAAGCCGAACGTCACTCCGCCAACGGCTTGCAGATGGTGATGATCGGTCATGATGGGCATCCCGAAACCATTGGTACTATGGGACAACTGCCCGACGGTGAAGTCTTACTCGTCGAAACCCCGGCAGATGTCGCAAAGCTTAACGTCCGCGACCCGGGACAACTGGCCTATATCACCCAAACCACTCTTTCTATTGATGACACCGCAGATATTGTCGACGCCCTAAAAACCCGTTTCCCGGCCATCGTCGGCCCGCATAAAGAAGACATCTGTTACGCCACCACCAACCGCCAGCACGCGGTCAAGGCGATGGCACCAAAGGCTGATGCGATCCTAGTGATCGGTGCACCCAATTCCTCAAATTCCCGACGCCTGGTCGAAGTCGGAGCCGCTGCCGGATGCAATTATTCGCAACTGGTAGAACGCGCGACCAACATCGATTGGCGCGCGTTGGAAGGGGTGAAATCAGTCGGCTTGACAGCGGGTGCATCCGCCCCCGAAGTTCTGATGGATGAGGTCATTGAAGCTTTCCGCACGCGTTTTGATGTTAATGTCGAACTTATTGAAACCGCTCAAGAAAACATAGAATTCAAAGTGCCGCGCATCCTGCGTGTACCGGCCTAAGGATCCAGTAATATGTCTCCTGAATTTCTGCTAATCGCTTTGATTGTTGTCTGCGCCCTTGGCAGCGGTGTGATCTACGGTGTGTTTGCTTCTTTCGAACGCCACAAAGTTCTCGAAAGCCCCCGTGCACGGGCCTGGATTAGACGTGCTTTTGCAGCAAGCTTCGCCGGGTCTGGCTTGAATTTTGCATTCGAAAAGGCCTGATATGACAGCCGATTTAGAAACCATAAAAGTCTACAACGCCCCCAGCGCCGATTACGCGGATATCAATCTTAAAGACGCTGCATCGCCAGAACTTCTCGCTTTCATCGATCGCTTGCCGGTCAAAGCCCATGTATTGGATCTCGGTTGTGGTCCCGGTCACATGGCAAAAACCATGATCGACGCAGGCCATGTGGTTGACGCCGTTGATGCTTCGCCCGAAATGGTAAGTCTTGCACATCAGGCCATGGTTCCAGCGCGGGTCGCTCGCTTTGAGGATATCCATGAAGACCAAATCTATGACGCGATCTGGGCCAGCTTCAGCCTGCTGCACGCCCCACGCGAAGCCTTTCCAGCCCTTCTCGGTCAACTCAGCAGCGCCCTAATGCCAGGCGGACTGTTCTACATTGGGATGAAACTTGGACACGGTGAACATCGCGACAGTATCGGACGTCTTTACAGTTACTTCACCGAGGATGAGCTGCTGATACATCTCGCGAATGCTGGCCTGACAGATCCGCAGATCACGCGTGGATCTTCTATCGGACTCAGCGGTGAAGAAGCACAACACATCACAATCACACTACGAAAGCCTGACAATGCCTGATCTTCACGCCTGGACCGATGGTGCCTGTTCCGGAAATCCTGGCCCCGGTGGCTGGGGCGTGCTTTTGCGCGCGCTAGACGGAGAGAACATCCTAAAAGAACGCTGCCTGAAGGGCGGCGAGGGTGAAACCACCAACAACCGAATGGAATTGATGGCGGCAATATCGGCACTTGAAACACTGGAACGTGCCTCTGAGTTGACCATCACCACCGACAGTTCATACGTCAAAGATGGCGTCACAAAGTGGATTTTTGGCTGGAAGAAAAACGGCTGGAAAACCGCGGCGAAAAAACCGGTGAAAAACGAAGATCTGTGGAAACGCCTTGATGCCGCCCAGGCCCGTCATCAGGTGACGTGGAAATGGATCAAAGGACATGCCGGTCATGCAGAAAATGAGCGTGCCGATGAATTGGCGCGGGAAGGTATGGAACCGTTCAAGAAGAAGCGCTGAGCCGTTTCAAAATTTCAGGCTACGGATCGAATACACCGTAACAAATTTAAAATTCAGCGTGTCGGTCCGTATTTCTGCCATAACCAGATCAACAGAATGGCCGCCAGAACTGCTCCGACAAAACCGCCAAACCAACCCGCAACATGAGCAACAAAACGCAGCAGTACGCCACCAATGATCGCCCCCAGAACACCAATAGCGACAGTGGTCAGGATGTCTGTTTCAAGATCCATCACACGGGTTGCAATAAAGCCTGCCCCCGCTCCGATAATCAGTAAAAAAATAATGATCCCCATTACTTCCTCCAGTGAAAAGGCACGATGATCAGGGCGCCGACCGACGAAATAATTGCATTCATTCCCGGTGAGGAAAAACCAATTCCAAACATGATGCGCACAAAATAAAATAGAAATGCACCACCGACGCAAATGATGATCGACTGCAGATAACCATTCTCCGTAAATCCAGATTTTTCAGAGGCATAGCCTATAATTCCGGCGATTACGACCGTTCCCATCAAGACCAGAAACATGTATTTTCCTTTATAAAACCGTGCCTTTTTCAATCGGCTTGCCACGTTGAAACACATCCGCATCCTGCGCAGCTTTCCCGGCACGCTGCAAGCGTTTCAGGCGCACAGCCCCCGTACCACAGGCAATAAGCAATTGGTCGTCAAGCACTTCTCCTGGCTGACCTTCGCCCTCTGCCAACTCAGATCCATGCAGCTTCAGGCGTTCTTTTCCCAACATACACCAGGCCCCCGGAAATGGCGAAAGACCACGGATCTGACGGTCAATTTCTACGGCGTCACACATCCAATCAATTTGCGCCTCTGACTTATCAATCTTGTGGGCATAATTCACACCTGCATCAGGTTGCGGCACCGGCGCCAAATCGTCATATTTCTCAAGAGATTGAACGATCAGATCCGCCCCCATAACCGCCAGGCGATCATGCAATTGCAAAGTGGTTTCAGTTGCACCAATCACCAGTTCATCCCGCAGTAGAACGTCCCCCGTGTCCAGTCCTGCATCCATTTGCATGATGCATACGCCAGTTTTCTCATCCCCAGCCATAATCGCACGATGGATGGGCGCAGCCCCCCGCCAACGCGGCAGCAACGATGCATGAATATTCAGACAACCCTTTGAAGGGGCGTCCAGAATCGATTGTGGCAAAATAAGACCATACGCCACGACAACCGCGATATCCGCCTTCAAATCGGCAAAGGCCCCGACATCCACCGGATCTTTGAAATTCAGCGGATGGCGCACAGCCAGACCAAGTTCCTCTGCCCGTGCCTGCACAGCGGTCAGCCGGTCTTTCTTGCCACGCCCTGCAGGACGCGGTGGTTGGCAATAAACACAGGCAATTTCATGCCCGGCATCAATCAACGCGTCCAACGCTGACACTGAAAAATCAGGAGAGCCCATAAAGATGACGCGCATCACTTGCCCCCGGACTTCATGAATTTTTGCGCTTTTTTTACAAGCATCTGGCGTTTCACAGGTTTCAGGTGGTCAAAGTACATTTTTCCCGCAAGGTGATCGATCTGGTGCTGAACAGAGGTTGCCCAGATGCCTACGAAATCGCGTTCTTCCATCATCCCATCCGCGTTCATAAATTCGACCGTCACCGCACGTGGACGGCTGATCACGGCAGAGACACCAGGCAGATTTGGGCTGGCTTCTTCGTGTTCGCGCAATTGCCCCGAGGCATGCAACACCTTTGGGTTCGCCATTAATACAGCCTTGCCACGTTCATCCGACGCATCCACCACCGCAAGCCGCTGCATCACCCCGATCTGCACTGCCGCCAATCCGACACCCGGCATTGCATCCATCGTAGATACCATGTCTGCCCAAATCTGACGGATTTCATCTGTGATCTCAGTTACATCAGCTGCAACCGTGCGCAGACGCTTGTCAGGCCAGGCCACATAGGCACGTGAATTACCCTGCATGTTCATCCTTCCGGTAATCAATACATAAGACCCCGTTCAGGTGATCCAGTTCATGTTGCACACAGGCCGCCGCAAAGCCTGTAAATTCTTCGCTATGTTCTGTGCCCTGCAGGTCCTGCCAGCACATGCGCACCGATGCCGGGCGCGTCACCGATGTCAGATCTCCGGGAATCGACAGACACCCTTCCTCACGGCTTGCCGTCATTGCGGACACAGCGGTGATCTGGGGGTTCACAAAAACCATCGGGCTGCGCCGACCTTCTTTCCAGGTCACGTCCATGACGAACATCCGTCGCGTGATCCCCACCTGAGGTGCGGCAAGGCCACGGCCAGGCGCATCATACATGGTTTCCAACATGTCATCGGCAAGCGCCGTCAGCATGTCGTCAAAGCGATCTACAGGATCACACATCTTACGCAAAACCGGGTCCGGATGTTCAACGATTTTGCGGATCATACGTTATCCCCGTGCCATTTCACGTTTTAATTTCTGCATCTTACGCGTAATCATCTGACGCTTCAGGGGTTTCAGATAATCGATAAACAACGTGCCTTCCAAGTGGTCAATCTCGTGTTGAACACAAGTCGCCCAAAGCCCATCGAATTCTGCTTCGCGGATCTCGCCATCACGATCCATCCAGCGCACAGCAACCTCAGCTGGGCGTTCGACCTCAGCATACTGATCCGGAATGGAAAGACAGCCTTCGTCATAGACACTCCGGCTTTCGCTCTCGTGAATAATCTCTGGGTTAAACATCACGATCGGCGCGGGATCCACATCATCATCTTTTTCGCAATCCAACACGATCAACCGCTGCAAGATACCCACCTGGGGGGCCGCAAGGCCAATGCCAGGTGCATCATACATTGTGGACAGCATATCATCGGCAAGCTTCTTCATCTCATCGGTCACAGATGCGATGGGGTCACAAACCTTTTTCAGGCGCGGGTCGGGATGGATCAAGATCGGGCGTATGGTCATGGGCTTGATTTAAGACATGCGCGCCCGTGTTGCAACGCCTCTTGCACCCGAGAACAAAGCCTGTAACGTGCTGCACAACAGAGAAGGAACTGACATGAATTTCGACGAGATTATCGACCGGCGCAACACACATTCTGCCAAATGGGACGCGATGGAGCCCGTTTACGGCGTTCCGCGTGACGAAGGCATTGCGATGTGGGTGGCCGATATGGATTTTCGTCCACCTCAATCTGTGCAAGACGCGCTTGAGACAATGAAAGATCAGGGCGTATACGGATATTATGCCGACGAAAAATCCTACAAAGATTCAATCTGCTGGTGGATGGAAACCCGTCACAACTGGACAGTGGATCCGGCCGCAATCTTTACCACCCACGGTCTGGTAAACGGCACATCCATGTGTGTGGACAGCTTCACGAAACCAGGCGACGGCGTGGTTCTATTCACCCCGGTCTATCACGCCTTTGCCCGCGTCATCGAAGCATCTGATCGCCAGGTTGTCGAATGCCCATTGGTGGTAGAAAGCGGTAAATACAAACTGGATTTCGCGGCATATGATGCGCAAATGACCGGCAATGAAACCATGCTGGTGTTCTGCTCTCCCCATAACCCTGGTGGCCGTGTCTGGTCGCGCGACGAATTGCAGGGCGTCATTGATTTCGCGAAACGCCATGATCTTATTCTGGTATCTGATGAAATTCACCACGATCTGGTTTTCCCTGGCGCCACCCACATTCCGATGGCGAACGTAGATGACAGTGTCGTAGATCGTCTGGTGATGATGACCGCAACGACGAAGACATTCAACATCGCAGGCAGCCATTCCGGCAACGTCATCATCCATGATCCTGATCTGCGCGCACGTTTCCAAAAACGCATGAATGCCATGGGGATCTCGCCAAACTCCTTTGGCATCTACATGGCCGAAGCTGCATATTCCGAAACGGGTGCCGCCTGGCTTGAAGCACTGATCGCTTATCTCGACGAAAACCGCCGTATCTTGGATGAAGGTCTGAATTCCATTCCCGGCGTGAAATCCATGCCAATGGAAGCAACCTATCTTAGCTGGGCAGACTTTTCCGGCACAGGCATGAACAGTGACGAATTTATCAAGCGTGTTCAGGAAGATGCCAAGATCGCCGCCAACCACGGCATCACATTTGGCAAAGGTGGTGAACAATACTTGCGCTTCAACTTTGCCACGCCACGCGCAAATATCATTGAAGCCGTCAGCCGCCTGAAAGACGCCTTCAGCGATATGCAGTGAAACGTTTCTTAAGAAACCTTGTCCTGGCGATTTTTGCAGTTCTGGCAATTTTCGCCGGGGCAATCTACTGGCTGCAACATTTTGCACCGCCCCCCCTGCCGCCGGATCCTCTGACCGGGCAGATTGATCATATTTTTATTGAGAAATCTGAACGTCGCCTGACGGTTTTTCGTCAGGGCAAAGCCCTACGCAATTACCGAATTTCTTTGGGTTTTGAACCTATAGGTGACAAATTTCAGGAAGGTGATGGCAAAACTCCGGAAGGCTTGTTCACCATCAACCGGCGCAATCCGCAAAGCGCCTATCACCTGTCTCTTGGCATCGATTACCCACAGGCTGATGACCGCGCGCGTGCCCAGGCGGCCGGTGTTTCGCCTGGCGGTGACATTTTCATACATGGTCAGCCCAATGATAGATTCGGGATGACCGCAATTCCATGGGACTGGACAGCCGGATGCATTGCGGTTTCCGATCCGACCATACAGGAATTATGGCGCATCACCCCAGACGGCGCCACTGTTGAAATCAGACCTTAAGACGACCCAAGCAACGCGATTGGCGCATCCTCTTCGCGCACAAAATCCAGCGGCGCGCGATCAAGAACAGCAGTGCTGCGTTTGAAATCGTAGTTCATGCGACCGAACTCTTCTTCAGACGCCACAATCAAACACTGATACAGGTGGCGCGAACCATCAAACAGATCGACCAATCCGCGTAATTTCGGCGCGTCAGCTGCATCTAACGAGAACCCGGTATCCCATAGTTTCAGCACCGGATACATTTTTTCATCCACTTGAACGCGCAGACGACTGCTGCGTTTTTCGGCCTTCAGACGTGCCTGATCCAGACCGTCCTGTACTTCCTGAGAAATATACGTAGACATGTTTAACCTTTTCATCACCCACCCCCATTCTTGCGCGCTTACGGTGAAAATCAAGTTAACCTTTTGTCTGTTCTGAATTTTGCTGCGCGAATATCACATGCCCCCAATAAAGTTTCTTCTCAGTACCCTCATGTCCGCACAGAAAATGCGCGCAGATGGACACTTTCGGATCAACGCGTTTCCATAGATCCTAGCATGATACATCCGCAGGAAAGGGAATGTGCAATGGGGCTTTTGGTTGACGGGATCTGGCAGGATAGCTGGTATGATACAGCATCTGAAGATGGCAAATTCAAACGCCAAGAAGCAGGTTTTCGCAACTGGCTTACCTCTGATGGCACAGCCGGCCCATCCGGACGCGCCGGATATGCTGCGGAAAGTGGTCGGTATCATCTATATGTGTCCCACGCTTGCCCATGGGCCCATCGCGCGTTGATTTTTCGTGCGCTTAAGGGACTGAAAGACCACATCTCAATCTCTGTCGTCCATCCGGATATGTTGTCCGATGGCTGGACATTCGCCACTGATTTTGACGGGCTGAAAGGCGATACATTGCTTGGAAAACGTTTCATGCGTGACGTTTACCTTAAGGACACCCCGGACCTGACCACACGTGTGACCGTGCCCGTACTATGGGATAAAGAAACCAATACGATCGTTTCAAACGAAAGCTCCGAAATCATCCGGATGTTTAATTCTGCCTTTAATGACATTACAGGAAACACCCTAGATCTTTGGCCCGCCGCCCTGCGCAGCGATATAGAAGACATCAATCAACGTGTTTATAATGACATTAACAATGGTGTGTATCGCGCGGGATTTGCCACATCTCAACAAGCCTATGATCAAGCCGTGCATCAATTGTTTGATACGCTTGACTGGCTAGAAAACCGCCTTGCCGATCATCGCTACTTGGTTGGCAACCGTCAGACAGAAGCAGACTGGCGCTTGTTCACAACGCTTATCCGATTTGATCCGGTCTATCACCTACATTTCAAATGCAACCGCAAACGCCTGATCGATTATCCAAATCTCTGGGCATACACACGTGATCTGTTTCAGACGCCCGGCGTAGCAGAGACCATACATATGGATCACATCATACGGCATTATCATTACAGCCATGACACGATTAATCCGAACCGCATTATACCGATCAATCCTGTACTAGATTATTCAGAACCACATGAACGTGGTCAGTTGGCGCCTGCGTAAAAACGTACCATTTCGGTCAGATCCGACGGACAGGTTTCACGCTGCACGACGGCACGCAAATTCGGGATATGTTGGAAAAGTGTTCCGTCAGAAAAGAAGGATGTGTTGGTGACAAAAACCACCTGCGCATCTGGCTGACGGAAACTGGCATGATCAGCCAAGGCAAGAGCACTGCCACCTTCCAGAACCAGATCTAGAATGATGACGGAGAATTCCTGTTCCATCAGGATTTCTGTCGCAGTTTCCTGGTCCCGGGCAAGTGTCACATCACAATCAGCACGCTCAAGATGTCGTTTCCAAAGCTGACCCAGCTCCTTTTTTGATTCAACGATCAGAACGCGCACATTGTCCTCCAAAATGGACCTCCCTAGGTCAATAATTTTTAACTGTTTCGTGGCGAACTTACTACCTGGTCAAAAGTTCAAAGTCGCCGCAAAAAACTGATACTCAGTACCCTGAGTTGATTTTTCGGCAAAATTTCGCCTTTAGCGCGGGGAAACTTTATCCGAAAGCATCACATCCCAATAATACCACCATCTGATCGCACTTGTTATAGAACTTCCTGTGAAGCTATCCTTCCGCTGGCAAGGCGCTGAGAAACCTTATAAATAGGGTAATATCCGTATATTCACGGTATCGCCCCTGAGATGAAATCAATTAAATTCCCGACATCTCACCATCCCACACAAAAACGTAAGCTTCTGTAATATTCCGAAAACCTCAGGTGGTTCAGGCCAAATCTACAGGGCGGCAAATTACGAATTCCGTCATCACGAATCAATCTGCCAGCTTCCCCCCGGGAATCGCACAAGCTAAAAGACCGCAACGACTCACGCTAACAGGACGATCCCCGGAATGACCCACGCCCTTCTGAAGCAGGCAACACGCGATCACGGCGGCGGACTGGATGCGGCTATACAGACATTTGGCGGCCGGCGAGACCAGTGGCTAGACCTGTCGACCGGCATCAACCCAATCCCTTGGCCATTGCCTGAATTCACCACAGACGCCTGGACGCGTCTTCCTGATCAGGGTGCAGTGCGCCAACTTTGTGATGCCGCGCGCGATTTCTGGAACGTCCCAGATGGCGCTGACATACTACCATGTCATGGCGCATCTGCTGCCATCGCGCGCCTGCCTGCTCTGTCCCAGGGGCGCAGCGTACAGATAACAACACCCACCTATAATGAACATGCTGCGTCCTTTCGAAACCACGGCTGGGATGTATCAGATCACGCAGGTGACTGTCGTGTTGTTGTTCATCCAAACAACCCGGACGGGCGTCTCTGGAATGCAGAAGAATTGACATCATCCTTCACCGTGATTGATGAAAGCTTTTGTGACATCTGCCCGGATCAAAGCCATATCACACGTGCCACACGCCCCGGCACTATAGTCCTGAAAAGCTTTGGGAAATTCTGGGGTCTGGCTGGCCTGCGACTGGGCTTTGTTATTGGTGACCCTGCACTTGTTGGCCATCTGCGAGAAATCCTCGGGCCTTGGTCTGTATCCGGCCCAGCACTCGAAGCGGGCACAGCAGCCTTGCAAGATCTGCAATGGGCCAGTGACACCCGCACACATCTTGCGTCCGACACAGACCGTCTGGACACATTGATGGTGAAAGCTGGGCTCAGAAATCCCCGTGGGACCACGCTCTTCCGACTGTATGACACAGCCAACGCCCAAACCTTACAAAACCACCTGGCCCAGCATCACATCTGGTCTAGGATCTTCCCATATTCAGACAGTTTTATCCGTCTGGGCCTGCCCGGCACAACGGCGCAATGGCACCAGCTGGAAACTGCAATTTCAACAATGGAACTCTCCGTATGATACCTGTATTCGCCCTTTTGTTTGACGCATTGATCGGTGATCCGAAAACCCTATGGGCCAAACTGCCCCACCCTGCCGTTCTTATGGGGCGGCTGATTGGCTGGGCCGACACCCGTTTTAATGATGACGAAGATCCGGATGCCACACGCCGCGTCAACGGGATCCTGTTTTGCATCGCCCTGGTCATTGGTGCTTTTGTTCTTGGAAAGCTCCTACAGGCCCTTCCATTCGGCTGGCTTATCTCGGTGGTGTTGGGCGGGATACTTCTGGCACAGCGCAGCCTGATCGATCACGTTCAGGCCGTTGCCGATGGATTGCGCACGTCACTGCGCGATGGTCAGATCATGGTAGGCCGAATTGTTGGCCGTGACACCTCGGCCATGGACGAATCCGCCGTCTCTCGCGCAGCTATCGAAAGTGCTGCCGAAAACTTTTCAGATGGTCTGGTCGCCCCATTGTTCTGGTTTATCATCGGCGGTCTGCCCGGCCTTCTGGTATATAAAGCCGTCAACACTGCGGATTCCATGATCGGATATCGCACCCCACGCCATCAAGCTTTTGGCATGGCCGCTGCCCGGGTTGATGATGCCCTGAACTGGATCCCGGCCCGCCTGACAGCCTTACTCATCCTGCTGGCAAACGGTCAGTATCAGCTGCCGTTTTTCCTGCGTCCGGATGCTAAATTGCATCGTTCCCCAAATGCCGGTTGGCCCGAAGCCGCCATGGCACGTATCCTAAGTATCGCACTTTCCGGCCCCCGCTCCTACGAAGGCGAAATGCGCGATTTTCCTTGGGTAAATGAAAATGCGCGCAAAAACGCGGGCATTTCTGACATCGAAAGCGCCACTCAGGTGCTTTGGAAAACATGGGGCCTGTGTCTAGGTCTCGCGCTTCTTATGGCGGCGATCCGCGCAATTTCCTGATCCTGCAAAGATGAACAACCACGCGCGTTGCCAGACGGTGACGTGCGACCTATCCTGCGCCAAATTTGCAGGAGCATCATATGCGATTTTCTTCTTTTCTGGCAGGCGCAGCCCTGCTGATTTCCACGACAACGGCCTACGCCCAAGGCTGCGGCGGCGGTTTCAACAATTTCGTAAACGGTCTGAAGCGCGAAGCACGCCAAAGCGGCCATGACCGGGCAACCGTTGATCGTTTCTTCGCCAACGTCCGCCAAGATCAGGCCACGTTACGTGCAGACCGATCACAAGGTGTATTTCAGAAAGATTTCCTTGAATTTTCCCAACGTCTGATTTCCCAAGGGCGCATCGACAATGGCCGCCGCAATGCGCAACGTTACAGCGCTGTTTTTGACCGGATGGAACGCGAATATGGCGTCTCCCGTGGTGTTCTTCTGGCCTTCTGGGCTTTTGAGACCGATTTTGGCGCAGTCCAGGGCGACTTCAACACCTTGAATTCACTTGTAACCCTTGCCCACGACTGCCGCCGCCCGGAACTGTTCCGCCCTCAGGTGTTCGCAGCGCTTGAGCTTTACGAACGTGACAATTTTGATCCTGCGCGCACCCAGGGTGCGTGGGCCGGTGAAATCGGCATGGTGCAGATGCTGCCCGAAGACATCATCCGCAACGGCATTGATGGCGATGGCGATGGCCAGGTCAGCCTGAAAACCTCTGCACCTGACGCCTTGCTCTCTGGTGCCAACATGTTGCGCAGCCTTGGTTGGCGCGCGGGGGAACCCTGGCTTCAGGAAATCACCGTGCCATCAAATCTGGACTGGGCCCGCACCGGCCTGAACCACACGGCATCTGTGCGCGACTGGCAACGCATGGGCGTCCAGGCCCGCGAAGGCAACCTGGCCGCAAACAATTTGCAGGCATCCGTTCTGCTGCCAATGGGGCGCAACGGCCCGGCTTTCCTCGCCTATCCGAATTTCCATGTATACTTTGAATGGAATAAAAGCTTCGTCTACGTGACCACTGCCGCCTATTTCGCAAACCGCCTTGAAGGGGCTGCACGTTATAACGCGGGGAACCCGACGCCTGCGCTCTCTGGAAATCAGATGGAAAGCCTGCAACGAAAACTGCAGAACCGTGGTCATGATGTTGGTGGTGTAGACGGCATCCTTGGCGCAAAAACCCGCGCAGCTGTACAGGCCGAACAAATCCGTCTGGGTTTGCCCGCAGATGCCTGGCCCACAGTTGAACTGCTCAACACGCTCTAAGCTAAAATGGGGCGATGAAATTTCGCCCCATTTCCTCTTGTCTCAAATACCCTAGGGAAGTCAGCTTGCTGATGGGGCTGCGCCCCCTTCCCCGTTACGCCACGAGAGACTCAGCGTTTTTCAGATCCACTGAAACCAGCTGGCTCACGCCTTGCTCTGCCATCGTCACACCAAACAATCGATCCATCCTGGCCATGGTCACTGCATGGTGGGTGATGATCAAGAAACGGGTTTTCGTGCGGCGACACATTTCATCCAACAGATCACAAAACCGCGTGACGTTCGCGTCATCAAGCGGCGCATCGACCTCGTCCAAGACACAAATTGGGGCGGGGTTTGCAAGGAACACCGCAAAGATCAGGGCCATGGCTGTCAGGGTTTGTTCGCCACCTGACAACAGGGACAGTGTCGAAAGTTTTTTACCCGGTGGCTGACACATGATCTCAAGCCCTGCTTCCAGCGGATCATCGCTTTCCACCAGAACAAGCTTTGCCTCACCTCCGCCAAACAGATGCGTAAACAACACTGAGAAATTTGAATTCACTTGATCAAATGCCGCCAATAGGCGTTCTCGCCCTTCCTTGTTCAGACTGGCAATTCCCGAACGTAGCGCCTTAATCGCCTCTTCTAGGTCGTCCTTTTCGATCGCAAGTGCGTCATGTTCTTCACGCACCTCCTTGCTGTCTTCTTCCGCCCGCAGGTTCACTGCACCCAGCGATTCACGTTGACGTTTCAGCCGGTTCACATCAGCTTCAATCGTCTCAACGGGTGGCATTGCATCCGGGTCGATCTCTAGGGTTTCCAGCAGAACAGCAGGTGTGCATTCCTGCTCTTCATTGATGCGTTCTTCGGCATAGCTGACCGCCTCACGCGCAGCTTCCGAACGGGCTTCACCACGGGCACGGGTTTCACGCGCTTCCGATGCCGTACGTTCAGCCGTACGCTCGGCCTCTGTCACCTCACGCAGGTTTGTTTCGCCTTCCGCCAAACAGTCTGCGGCTTCTATGCGTCGTTCCTGCGCTTCTTCGATGGCATCCGTCAACTCTTCGCGTTTCGCCGCCAGTTCATCAGGTGCAGTTGACGCATCTTTCAGTTCAACCAAAGTTTTTTCGCGGCGTTCATCGACTTCAGCCAATTGCTTTTCAGCAGTCTGCAAACGGTGCCGCCAGCCGGACATCTCTTTGATGATTTCCTGCTTGCGCTTCAGTCGCGCTTCGCCTTCTCGGCGTAGTTCCTCATAGGCGGATCGTTTTGACATCATAGTCATACGGGCCGCTTCAACGGTCATTTTGATGTCTTCGACAGACGCCCGCGCGGCATCCAGATCACCCAGCCCAGCCACCTGTGCCTCGGCTTCCTGAACGGCCTGACGCGCTGACATAGCCTCTTCTTCAAACCGCGCCACCGCAAGACCAAGGCTTTCAAGCTTGCCACCGGCAATGGACAAATCAGCTTCGGCAGATGACATAGCGCGGGTCGCATCCGCAAGCGCACGATCTGCGTGTTTGCGCGCTTCACGCGCAGCGCGGTCTGCTTCCGTACGTTGCGATAAAAGACGCGTCAGATCTTCAT
Organism: Halocynthiibacter sp.; assembly: GCF_049608145.1. NCBI lineage: Bacteria > Pseudomonadati > Pseudomonadota > Alphaproteobacteria > Rhodobacterales > Paracoccaceae > Halocynthiibacter > Halocynthiibacter sp. Next base: position 139,665 of record NZ_JBMYXF010000001.1, on the reverse strand, counting down.
GCCCCTGCACCGCAGTTTCCGCACGTTGTGTTGCATCTTCCATGGCCCGTTTCAGTTCAGCCAAGCGGTTCAACTGTTGCAAACGCATTGCCGCAGCAGACGGGGCATCCTCGGCCCCCAAACGAAACCCATCCCAACGCCAGAGATCGCCTTCACGGCTGACCAGACGTTGCCCAGGCAACAAAGCCGCCTGCAAATCGGGCCCATCCGCCTGTGACACAAGCCCTACCTGTGCGATCCGACGGGACAGAACATCGGGCACGGTGACATGCGACCCAAGCGGAGCGGCCCCGGCAGGCAGATCCTGGGTCACATCATATCCCGGCATCAGAGCCCAACCAGATACATCTTCAGCAGAAATTTCAGGCGACTTCAGATCATCCGCCAGCGCTGCGCCCAGCGCCAGTTCGTAACCATCAACCACTTTCACATGATCCAGCAACTGGCCATGTTCGCCTCTGTCTCGCTCCACAAGCCGCGCAAGCGCTGCCACCTCTGCCCGCAAGGCATTGGCTTCCCCTTCTGCTTCTGAACGTTCCGCACGGGCATCAGATTCCTGTTCTTGGGCTTCTTCCCTTGCTTGGTCCGCAACACTTAAGGAGATATCAGCTTCTTCTGCTGCGGCCTGGGCATTTTCTCGGGCGTCAGATGCAATAGTCAGACTGTCTCGTGCCTGAACTTCGGCTTCCTGCGAAAATGCCATATCCTGGCGGGCACGTTGTGCATCACTTTCGTTTTTCGCCAGTGTTTTTCGGGTATCATCCAGCAAACGGTTCACCGACTGGTGCCGTGCAGCAAGACGGGCTACATCTTCTGTCAGCTCTGCAAGATCGTCTTCGCGTTCTTGCAGGATGGATGCACCTTCACGGCTTTGGTCTTCCGCGATATACAGCTTTTCCTCATGTCCATCTGTCGCCTTGGCAATCTGATCCTGTTCCCACTCTAGACGTTCGATGGTTTCACCCGCATCGCGGTTCAGCCCGGTTTCACGTTCTTTGTCACGCACTAGCTGTTCAATCCGAGCTTCCAACCGTTCAATCACCTGGCGGGCGTTGTCTTCCTGATCACTTAATGTGTCACGTTGCACCTGCAGGCGTTGCAGCAACGCGGCTGCGATGGCTTCTTCTTCCCGCAATGGGGGCAGTTTTTCATCCGCTTCGATCCGCAGCTTAGCCTTCTCGCGCACCTGACTTTCTGCCTGTGACGCCAGAACAATCGCTTCGCGCAGATGTGCATCTGCAATTAAACGAGCTTCATCTGCTTCTTTCCAGCGACGAAACAGCAAAAGCCCCTCAGCCCTGCGCAAATCGGTACCAATAATACGATAACGTTCTGCCTGACGGGCTTGACGGGCAAGCGTTGCAATCTGGGCCGCAAGCTGATCAATCACATCATCCACACGGGTCAAATTGGTTTCAGCACCTTTCAGTTTCAGTTCTGCCTCATGGCGACGCTGATAGAGCCCCGAGATACCAGCGGCTTCCTCAAGAATCCGGCGGCGTGCTTTGGGTTTGGAATTGATCAGTTCCGCGATCTGGCCCTGACGCACAAGCGCGGGGGAATGTGATCCGGTCGATGCATCAGCGAACAACATCTGAATATCACGTGCGCGGACATCTTTGGTGTTCGCTTTATACGCGCTGCCCGCATCCCGGGTGATCCGGCGGGTGACTTCCAACACGTCTTCTTCGTTAAACCCCGCAGGTGCCAGACGTTCTGAATTATCAATATGCAGGACAACTTCTGCAAAATTGCGTGCAGGACGTGTCGACGCCCCAGCAAAAATCACATCTTCCATGCCCCCGCCACGCATCGCAGATGGCCGGTTTTCCCCCATTACCCAGCGCAGCGCTTCCAGCAAATTTGATTTGCCACAACCATTCGGTCCGACCACGCCAGTCAGCCCTTCCTGTATCAGAAGGTCCGTCGGATCAACGAAGCTTTTAAAGCCATTAAGTTTAAGGCGTGAAAACTGCAAAATCTGCCTGTTACGATTCTAATAGTGCACCAACTTGTGAAACTGGCAGGGCTGAGTCAACGAAGAATACCCATGGCCGGTTTCAACCGTGGCCTGCCCTCCACAGTCGATCTGCACGAATTTTGGGCAATTCCCACGTTCTACGTTGCTTTTACACACAGGGAAACGTCAGGTTTCCTTAGTCCCGCACAGGAGAAAACATGTCCGTTGTTATTGAAACTGGTGATCCCCGAGATCCCGCAGCAACCCGCCTTTTGCAACAAAGTCACGCGCTAATGCAGGATCTGTTTCCCGCAGATAGCAATCACTTCCTGTCCATTGACGCCCTGTGTACGCCAGACATCCATTTTTTCGTCGCACGTGTGGACGGTGCGATCATGGGCTGCGCCGCGCTTGCTGCAAAAGATGGCTATGGTGAGCTAAAATCCATGTTTGTCGATCCAGACGCACGGGGCAAACAGTTGGGGCAGAAACTGCTGGCTCATATTGACAACGCTGCAGCTGATCTAAAGCTGCCCCTGATCCGGCTTGAAACCGGTGATGCCCTGAAGGCTGCCCACAAGCTGTACGAAAATCACGGCTACGTCTATCGTGGCCCCTTTGGTGATTACCCGGATGATCCAATCAGCCTGTTTATGGAAAAACCTGTCTGACCTAGATTAACACACAATCCGCGCCCGGATCAGGGCCGCATCACCATGCAGGTTACCATCCGGAATGCGACATCCGGAAACCTGTTCTATCGCGATGCGCGCCCTAGGGAAAACGGTGCTTATCCTGGCCGGGAACTCAAAACTTGTCCGGACCGCTTCAGCCGCATTACCTTTGATATACACAGTGAACAGGGAACCCTCTACGGTCACTTCTTGGCCAGAAACACCCATCATTCGAACACCGGGTCCGGAACAGGCCGCAGACAAGAGTGCCATACTCAGCACCACAGAGATGTTTAGCCTTTGCATGATCTGCGCCCTTAGACAGTGACTTCACATAAACAGCCTGAGCCAACCCTGGTTAACAGAACGTTAAGAAATTAGTTTTCAAAAATTCTTCACAACTTTGACTCAATTCACTTTTAGCCTCGCAATCATAAGTGGTTTTTCTTTTTACCCACTTAACAAGTTCCGGATCCTAAGGGTCCATTATCGTAAAACAGGGAAGTACATGAAACGCGCAATTTTCTTACTGCTCGCTCTCACCCCCAGCTCTATTTACGCGCAGGCGGAACATGGAGAAAGCGGAGAGCACCAAATCACTGACATGCTGACCATCGGACATCATTACGAATGTATTTCCGAAAAAGATCTGTCCCATGTTTTCACTGTTCATCAGAATGCCGGTGAAGAAATCGGCACTTACGCAATGAACGGTGAAGAAAAGGAAGTCATGATCTTTTCCGGTCTCGATACTGTCAGCTATGTCTACATAAAGGACAATTCTTCGATCAACCTGACGGTACACACGGACAGCGGCAAATTTGAAGTCAGCTACGGTGGTGATCTGTTTGGTGAAGAACATGGCACCTGCACGCTACTCGGGTCTTAAATCGCAACTTCTGTGCGAAATCGCGCAATAGATGTATATATGAAAAGGTTTACCTGCGCGCACAGCCCGGCCATGCTGGGGGCAGATATGTTCACACAGCACAGGTAAACCCATATGTCTGACTTTTCTCTTCTTGGTCTTTCCGGATCCCTGCGTCAGGATTCTTTCAACCGTAAACTTATCCGCGAAGCCGGGCGTCTGTCCGGTGCGTCATTTACCGAAGCCGATTTGAACGTCCCACTTTACGATGGTGATGTCGAAGCAATTGATGGCATCCCGGCCAGTGTCCAGACCCTCGCTGATCAGATCGCGGCGGCCGATGCCGTCGTCATTTCCACCCCCGAATATAATCAGGCCCTGTCTGGTGTTCTGAAAAATGCGCTTGATTGGGTCAGCCGTACCGAAGGCAATCCTTGGAAAGACAAACCTGTCGCAATCATATCTGCCGCTGCGGGCCGTGCAGGTGGTGCACGTGCGACTTACAGTCTGCGCCTTGCAATGACCCCCTTCCAACCCCGCCTTCTGACCGGACCCGAAGTCGGCATTGCCGGTGCACATAACGAATTTGACGATAACGGGCATCTCAGCAACGACCGATACGCACAAGGCCTGACAACCCTGATGGAAGCCCTAAAGGCCGAAGCCATCCGTTAAATCTGGTTAGAAATCTCGATCAGATTGCCATCCGGATCGCAAATATAAATCGACATCAAAGGCCCGCAAGCCCCGGTTCGGTGCAGTGGGCCTTCGATTATGGTCACATCATGATCCACAAGATGTGACTGCCAATCCTCCAGATCCGTTCCACTGAGAAAACACAGATCTGCAGTCCCAGGGCTTGGGTGTTGTGCATGGGGTTCAAACTCCTGCCCCGCCTGGTGCAAGTTAATTTTCTGAGCCCCAAACTGTAACGCATAACGTGTAGATCCATCTGCCGGCTGGAACTCGTCCACCTTCATGCCCAGCACGCGGCCATAGAAGGCGATGGTTGTTTCTAGACTGGCCACAGTCAGAACCAGGTGATCCAGCGAAGTGAGTTGCGGTCTTTCGGACATGCCAGCACCATACCATCACATCCACGCCTGACAATTGCTTCGTCACGGGATATGATCCGCCTATGATACATAATATCGGCAAACAGCAGGTTATTTCCTGCCAACTTGACCCTGCCCGTGCGCAGGCTTTGCATGTGGTCCTGGGCTGTGACGGTGATACCCCCAAGATCAGTGATTCCCTGCCCCCTTTCTGGCATCAGATCTATTTCTGGGATCCCCTGGCCGAAGCCCAACTTGGCCGTGACGGACATACGGCAAAAGGGCAATTCATCCCGGATCTGGGTCTGCCACGTCGTATGTGGGCCAGTGGCGCGTTGCTATTTCATGCGCCGCTGTTGATTGGGCACGAAGCTGTAAAAACCTCTACCATTGAAGACGTTCAATTGAAAAACGGGCGCTCTGGCCCGCTGGGATTCTGCACAATACGGCATGATATATCGCAAAACGACAAGCTCTGCGTTACCGAACGCCAGATCCTTGTGTTTCGCCAAGATCCCGCCCCGGATGGCCCTAAACCGGTTGTAAAACAGGCCCGTGTCGACGAGATTCGCAAGGTCACTCAAATCTTCAGTCCCACAACCTTGTTCCGCTACTCTGCCCTGACACTGAACGGCCATCGCATCCATTATGATGAACCCTATGCGCAAGACGTAGAAGGCTATCCCGGCATCGTCGTGCACGGCCCGCTTTTGGCGCAGATCATGATGCAAATGGCTGCTGAAAAAGGCGATTTGGCCGGATTTGAATGGCGCAATTCAGCGCCCTTCTTCGCCGGAGAGGACGGGGATTTCTGCGAATTCAGTGATTGCTGGCAATTGCGTGGCGCAGATGGTCGTCTAATCGTCGAAGCCAGCGCCAAATATCGCTAAATATTTGCCTCAACCCGAAAATCATCCGGGATAGTATCGACATCATCCAACACAAGATCCGCCATAATCGTTGCGATCTTTGGGGCCATGCCAAAACCGATCTTAAAGCCACCATTGCTGACAAAAACATTCTGCGCACCGGGCACGGCACCAATCATCGGCGCACGAGATTTGGCACGCGGACGCACACCGGCCCAGCGTTCCACCACATCAACCCCTTGCAAAACCGGAACAGCTTTCATTGCCTTTTCGATCACCGCATCAAGCTGTTCATCTACGCTATCAGGGGATTCAAATTCACGTTCCGAAGTCGAACCTATTGCCACAGTTCCATTCGCATGCGGCACAATATGAACGCCATCCGCAAACAGTTGCGGCGCGTCGCCGGCGTCATAATTCAGCAAAGCCCCTTGCCCCTTTACACCATTTCCAACAGGTTTTTCGAAGACTTCTGACAACTCCAGCAAACCCTCATATCCCGTCGCGTAAACAACCTTGCCCTCAGGTTCAGGTTCCGCATCCACAGGCAAAATTCGTCCGCCTTCCGCCTTGATTGCCGCAACCAGCGCAGCGCAGGCTTTGCGCGGGCTCAAACGTGCAGTCAGCGTGTCATGGATCAGCCAGCCACTGGGGGTTTTTGGGGCCCATGCCCCGGCTCTCTCAGCCTGAACGACATCCCAACGTGCCTGTCCTTCCCAAAGAACCTTGGCGTTTTCCAGGCGCGACCGTGCCAACAATAATGCCGCCCCATCCGAAATCGGCTGCAAACGTCCAGACCGGCTGTATCCCGGGTCCATGCCCGCCGCCGCACCGATTTCTGCCCAAAAGGGTTCTGCCATCATAAGGCTTTCAAACTGAAAGGCTTTCTTCGGGTTCCAGTTTTCCGGCACATGGGGGGCAAGTGCCCCGACCAGACCACCGCTGGCCCCAGCGCCAGGTGCACGTTTATCCCAGACCTGTACCTTTGCACCACGTTGCACACAGGTCCAGGCCAGCGTCAGCCCGGCAATCCCCGCGCCATAGATCGTCACATCAGCCATTGCCATTTCCGTGTGCTTTCGTATTGGTAAACCCTGCTTTCACCTCTGCACCTTTGGGGCCTCAGATGCAAGATACACAAGACCCGCAACTCTCTTGGCGTGATGATGGCGTGCCTGTCTCAGACCGCTTTGATGATCCGTATTTTTCCGTCGTCAACGGGCTTGAGGAAACGCGTCATGTTTTCCTAGGCGGCAATGGCCTTCCCGCGCGCTTTCGCGATGGGTTTCACATCGCAGAACTGGGTTTCGGCACGGGATTGAACATGCTTGCGACATATCTGATGTGGCGGGAAACAGATCAGACGGGCACGTTGCATTTCACATCCTTCGAAGCCTTCCCAATGCAGGCTTCTGAAATGGATCAGGCCCTGTCTCACTTCCCCGAAGCCCACGCCATTGCTGCACCTTTCCTAGATCAATGGAACGCAGGCAACAGACAGATCGAACTGCCCGGGCTTGTCGCAAACATACATATTGGGGATGCACGTGAAATATTGCCCAAGTTAAATTTATTCGCAGACGCATGGTTTCTTGATGGTTTCGCCCCCGCAAAGAACCCCGAGCTCTGGTCCACAGAAATTTTACACGGGGTCGCAAAGAACACAGCAAAGGGCGGGACTTTCGCCACATATACAGCAGCAGGCTTTGTGCGTCGCACATTAGACGCCGCCGGATTTGATGTGACCCGCGTGCCGGGCTTTGGCCGCAAACGCCATATGAGCACCGGGATTTTAAGGCCAGAAGGTTAAGGACCACAAAATGAGCGAAAACAACACCCGCCTGGGGATCTGGCTGATGACCGCCACCACCCTGGTTTTTGCGGTGCAAGACGGGCTCTCGCGCCACCTAGCTGATGAATACAACGTTTTGATGGTGGTGATGATCCGCTATTGGTTCTTCGCCGCCTTTGTCATTTTTCTTGCGAAACGTCAGGGCATTCTAACCCAGGCGCTGAAAACCGAACAACTTGGCCTGCAGATTTTTCGTGGTGTCCTTCTGGCCGCGGAAATCTGTGTCACGGTGCTGGCCTTCGTCTGGCTTGGCCTGATCGAATCTCACGCTGTTTTTGCCTGTTATCCGCTTATTGTCGCCCTCTTGTCCGGTCCAGTGCTGGGGGAACAGGTGGGCTGGAAACGGATGATCGCCATCGCCATTGGTTTTGTGGGTATCCTGATCATTCTGCAACCAGGCAGTGGCGTCTTTTCCATTGCGGCCCTTGTTCCGCTACTGGGGGCTGCCATGTTTGCGCTCTATGGGTTGCTCACACGATATGCCTCCCGCAAGGACAGTGCTATGATCAGCTTTTTCTGGACAGGTATTGGCGGTTCCGTCGCGATGACATTGGTGGGCATCTGGTTCTGGAAACCCATGGCGAGTGACGACTGGGTCTGGATGATAACATTATGTTTCTCTGGGGTTCTGGGCCATTGGCTGCTGATAAAATGCTATGCCGTGGCCGAAGCCAGCGCCGTGCAACCTTTTGCTTATCTGCAACTGGTCTGGGTCAGCATACTGGGCGTAACCCTTCTTGGGGAAACCCTGCGCACCAATGTGATGATCGGCACAGTTGTGGTTGTTGGTGCCGGCGTCTTTGCGCTTTGGCGGGAACGGGTGGCCGCGAAAAAGGCGATCAGAAACAACTGATTCCATCGGAACCATCCCGAACAGACCCGGATTTCGCCTTGTGATCCGGGATTTCGACAGGTCAATGTTTCCCCATCGGCACAGCCCAAAAACCATGGCGCAGAAAAATCGAAAAAGAATCCAAAATCTTCTGTTTTTCCTCTTGCCGAGTCTCCGGCGACAAGCTAATACCCGCTCACCGAACGGTGCTCCCTTCGTCTATCGGTTAGGACGTCAGGTTTTCAACCTGAAAAGAGGGGTTCGATTCCCCTAGGGAGTACCACGGTATGGCGCGGTAGCTCAGTTGGTTAGAGCGCTCGACTCATAATCGAGAGGTCGGGAGTTCAAGTCTCCCCCACGCCACCACCGTCAATCTCAAAAAAATTCCACACTAAATCAACCGACTTGGTTCGAGCACGCTCGTCACAGGCTATTTTTTACGATAAGCTAGTAGCAGATACTGGCTCGCTAGAAGTTCCATGGTGATTTTGTCAGGAGCTATTTCACCTACCAGAACTTTTTCAGCGATTTCGATAGCGTGAGATGAGGGTTTTCTATTCTTCATTGTTTTCTTTCATTTGCAAACGGTAGGGGTAAAAATATATCAACGCCGACAAGGTAGGCAAGTATCAAAAGCGAAAAAACACTACATATAGCAATCACCTGGAAAGTGATTACCATATATGGTGAACATTTTCAAATGATCACTCTTTGCCCTACCATGTATTCCGATCGATAATTACCGCAACACCTCAAACAAAGCCCGTTCCGCACGGCAATCCCGGATCACATCTTCACCGCAGGTGCGGGGTTCCATTTCAGGCGTCAGACAGATCCGCACTTCCTGAATATGGTTGTCACGGCAGGTCACCGATATCATATCAGGCTCTAACGCTGGGTTTTCCTTCAGGAAGGCTTCTTCAACCACACGGGCAGGCAAGCGCACAGCATCATCAAGTCGACGAAACACAGACGGGCGCGTGACCTGACCATAAGCATCCCGTGACAGCGCGTAATAGTCATCCGACGACAGCCCAGTACAGCGCCCGTGTTTGTTCCATTGATGCCAAGCCAGACCAGACGAGCCCATGATATCAGCCATCTCTGCCGTATCGCCACGCGTTGGGTTACGGTGGTTCGTTGGACAGTAAGACGGCCAACCGCGCTCGTACTGCGGCCAAAGACCGTGCAAGATCCAGCCATGACCTGATCCATCTTCGCACTGCGGAGAATTGCGTGCATCACCTTCCAGCACACACCAGTTTGGTGACCAAGAAAGGCTTAACACATAGTAATCAAAATCACCGGCGCGTTCGCCATCCGCCTGGGCAAATGTTGCAAAACCTGCAAATATCAGCGTCAGAATCTTTAAAAACTTGCAATTTTGCATTTGCTCTTCCCTCTTTTACAGCTTGGTATTATATACAGGATAAGTTCCCCGACAATGTGAACCCGCCTGGCTGGCAAAACCGCCACAGGCCGCCCTTTCGGGGGCACGAAAAAGTTATGGTTTCACACTGTCAGTCAAAGTTAAGGAGAGGGCCCATGGCCAAACCAATTATGGCGAAAGCCACCGCTGTATGGCTGGTTGACAACACCACGCTCAGCTTCAAACAGATCGCTGATTTCTGTCAGCTGCACGAACTCGAAGTGCAGGGCATTGCCGATGGTGATGTTGCAACTGGTGTGAAAGGCTTTGATCCGATTGCCAACAACCAGCTGACTCAAGACGAAATTTCCGCCGCTGAAGCGGATATCATGCACAAGCTAAAACTGAAGTTTAACGCAGCTGCTGTAGGCGAAGAAAAACGTCGCGGCCCCCGTTATACACCTCTGTCCAAGCGTCAGGATCGCCCGGCGTCTATCTACTGGCTTGTGAAATTTCACCCAGAACTGTCAGACGCGCAAGTGTCCAAATTGGTCGGCACAACCAAGCCAACCATTCAGGCCATCCGCGAACGCACCCACTGGAACATTGCAAACATCCAGCCAATCGATCCGGTCGCACTGGGTCTGTGTAAGCAGTCTGAACTGGATGCAGCCGTTCAAAAAGCGAACGAGAAAAAACTGCGCGACGGCGAAGCAATGTCAGACGAAGAACGTCGCAAACTTGTGTCTACTGAACAAAGCCTTGGCGGTGTCGAAGAACCCAAAATACCAAGCGCGATTGAAGGCCTCGAAGCCTTCACCTTGGGCGGCGCTGACATCGTGGAACAAGACGAAGACCAGCGGTCTGATGATGACTTCGCAGACGCCGACAGCTTCTTCAACCTGCCGGAAGGCAATGGCGAAGAACAGCCATAATTGGTTTTTACGAATGAATAGATTTGGCCCCGAGTTAACGCTTGGGGCCTTTTAATTTGAGGTATTAAAGGGATCTGCGCGCACGCAGAGCAGCGGAAATCGTGCCGTCGTCCAGATAGTCCAATTCTCCACCAACAGGCACGCCTTGGGCAAGGGACGTCACCTGAATGCCACGTCCTTCCAACTCATCCGCGATATAATGGGCGGTGGTCTGGCCGTCGATGGTGGCGTTTAAGGCCAAGATCACTTCAGTGATATTTTCATCCTTCAAGCGCGCCGTCAGTTTCGGGATACCCAAATCTTCCGGCCCGATGGCGTCCAGCGCCGACAGTGTGCCGCCCAGCACATGGTAGCGCCCTTTAAAAACCTGCGCGCGTTCCATCGCCCAGAGATCGGCGACATCTTCGACGATACAGATTTCACCCGTGGCACGTTTCTCGGATGTACAGATTTCACAGCGTTCGGTCGTGCCGATATTACCACAACTGATGCATTCACGGGCTGTTTCCGCAACCTGTTGCATGGCCCCCGACAAAGGTGTCAGCAGCAATGCGCGTTTCTTCACCAGATGCAGCACCGCACGCCTGGCAGAACGCGGACCCAGCCCCGGCAATTTTGCCATCAGCCGGATCAGGTCTTCAATTTCGCGCGGTGCTTCTGACATTACATTCCCGGGATATCCATGCCGGCGGGCAGGCCAAGGCTTTGCGTCAACTCTTGCATTTCACGCTCAGAACGGTCGCGGGCTTTGGCTTGTGCGTCTTTGATCGCGGCCAAGATCAGGTCTTCAACCACTTCTTTTTCATCCGGGTTAAAGATGGATGGATCAATATCCAACCCAGTCAGTTCACCCTTTGCCGTAGCTGTTGCTTTCACAAGGCCCGCACCGCTTTCACCAACCACAGTCAAGGTCGCCAAGCGTTCCTGCAATTCACCCATCTTGCTTTGCATTTCCTGGGCTTTTTTCATCATTCCGGCCATATCACCGAGACCGCCAAGACCTTTGAACATCGTATCTTCCTTTTAATTTCAGCCCCGCAGGGGCGTTGCCCGGTGTTATCGCGCCTGTGCTATTACGGCAAGGGTCACTCGTCTTCGAACGGATCCCATTCGTCTTCCACTTCGGGCAAAGCTTCTGCGGCAACGCTTTGCTCTAACTCTTTTGCCGTGCGGATTTCTGCGATCTTGGCGCCTGGAAAAGTCGCGATCACAGCCTGAAACAGCGGATGAGATCTGGCTTCAGCTTCACGCGCGTATTTCTCAGCGTTTCTCACCTCATCAATGGTTTCGCCACCGCCCTCAGACACAATCGACACGGCCCAGCGGGCACCGGTGAATTGCTGCAACTTCTGGCCAAGACGTTGGGCAAGATCACCCGGCGCATCATCGGTTGGTTGGAACTCGATCCGGCCAGGGGCATAGCTGACCAGGCGCACGTAACGTTCAATTTCCATCTTCAGCATGGCATCACGGTTCGACCGGATCAGTTCGATCACATGGCGAAATTCTGCAAAGCGTGCGAGCGGGTTTTCCTGCTGCGGGGCAAGGGCTGTGACAGTCCCGCCACCGCCGCCGCCCATCGGGGCCGCCCCGCCATAAGCCGTTGCGCCGCCGCCCGCAGGCATGCCACCACCGCCGCCGCCACCTGTTGGCGCAGGGCCAGAGGGCGCGGGTGTGTTCTGCAGTTTTTTAATCAAATCATCCGGTGTTGGCAGATCGGCCACATGGGTCATGCGAATGACAGCCATTTCCGCCGCCATCATGGAATTCGGGGCCATCGCGACTTCTTCAAGGGACTTCAACAGCATCTGCCACATGCGCGTCATCACCCGCATGGGCAGGGCTTCCGCCATGGCCTGGCCGCGCATACGTTCATCCGGGCCGACGGTGGGATCTTCGGCGGCTTCGGGGGTGATCTTAATCACGGAAACCCAATGGGTGATTTCGGCAAGATCGCGCAGTACAGCAATCGGATCAGCCCCATCGGCATATTGCGAAGACAGTTCCGTCAGCGCACTGGCGGCATCGCCTTTCATGATCATATCAAACAGATCCAGCACACGGCCCCGGTCTGCAAGGCCCAGCATCGCGCGCACCTGATCGGCGGTGGTTTCACCGGCCCCATGCGATAGCGCCTGATCGAGCAGAGACATGGCATCCCGCGCCGAGCCTTCTGCAGCACGTGTGATCAGGGCCAGGGCATCATCATTGATCTGCCCGTTTTCCTTGCCCGCGATTTCGCGCAGGTGATCAATCATCACTTCGGGTTCAATCCGGCGCAGATCAAACCGCTGACAGCGCGATAGAACGGTGACCGGCACCTTGCGGATTTCGGTGGTCGCAAAGATAAATTTCACATGTGCCGGGGGTTCTTCCAGCGTCTTGAGCAGCGCGTTAAACGCACTGTTGGACAGCATGTGAACCTCATCGATGATGTAGATCTTATAGCGGGCCGAGGCGGGCGCATAATGCACGCTATCCAGCACGTTAGAGCGGATGTCATCAATCTTGGTCTGGCTCGCGCCATCCATCTCGATCACGTCCACGTGGCGGCCTTCCATGATCGATGTGCAATGTTCACACTGCCCGCAGGGTTCCGTCGTCGGGCCGCCATTTCCATCGACACCAATACAGTTCATGCCCTTGGCAATGATCCGTGCGGTGGTGGTTTTGCCGGTTCCGCGAATCCCCGTCATCATGAAGGCCTGGGCGATACGGTCGGCTTCAAAGGCATTCTTCAGGGTGCGCACCATGGCGTCCTGGCCTTTCAGGTCAGCAAAACTTGCCGGGCGGTACTTACGCGCCAGCACCTGATAGCCGGTGTCTGTGGTCTCGGACATATGCATTCCCTGGGTCAAAATAATCAGCTTGCACAGACTACGGTGCCTCTTGCCTGGCGTCCAGTGATCTGGCATGTTTTTGTCAGGCGGATCAGAGACCGCCCCCTGGTCCGCGGAAAGCTTATTGCGCATCTCTTTCAGACTGACATGACCATATTGGTTTGTCCTGACCCCGGGCAGCGGACCGGCGGGGATATGAAGGAGAACCTTATGACCTCTCAAACACCCGAAACATCGGCACAGGCGCTGGACCGGTTCCGTCGCCAGGCAAAACAACTTGGCCAGGCTTTTGCTGCTGGCGATTCCCATGCGCAGCTGCGGGTTTCGATGCACCCGCCCGGTCCTGCTGGCAAACTGTTGCGCCATACGGATTTCCTGCATGTGGTGGCGCAGGAACAAAGCTTTCCGACCTGGCCCGCGCTGAAGCTGGCTGTCGAAACGCAGGGTATGGATCGTGCAGCCAAAGTGCAACGTCTGAAGCTGGCCCTGGCCAATGGGCAAGTGCATGTGGTGAAGCATCTCATGTGGGACAGTCCAGATCTCGCGCGCGGGCAGTTCGGCTTGCAGGTGGCGCTTTATGATCTGGCGGCCGTCGAACATGCCCTAAAGCGTGATCCTGCGCTTGCGACAAAACACGCCGGGCCGCGCTCGCCCATGGCGCATCTCTGTTTTTCCCCGACCCTGCAGATCTGGCCAGAACGCGAAGCGGAGATGCTGAAAATCGCTGCGCTGCTGAAGGCCCATGGTGCAGATGTGAACGACAGTATCGCCCAGCCCGGCACGGATCACCGCCTGTCGGTGTTGTACGGGGCGTCGGGGCATGTGGGCAATCTACCCCTGACCCGCTGGCTGCTTGAGGCCGGCGCAGACCCGGATGACGGCGAGTCGCTTTATCACTGCACAGAACCGGGACGCGGGGCGATGTTGCAGCTGCTTCTGGAACATGGGGCAAATCCCAAAGGCACAAATGCGCTGCTGCGGGCGATGGATTTCAATGATCATACAGCGGTGCGTCTGTTGCTGGCACATGGCGCCGACCCGGATGAGTTTAATGCAGATGAGGTCGGCGGAGAAACGCCCTGGGTGATCCCAGCCCTGCATCAAATTGCACGCCGCGATTGCGACGGGGAAATGGCGCAAATCCTAGTCGAAGCCGGGGCCGATCTGACGCGCTTGTGGCAGGGCGTCACGGCCTATGCCATGGCGCGGGTTTACGGAAATGATGCGGTGGCTGAGGTCTTTGCAAGGGCCGGGACAAAGGTCGCGCTGAGTCCGTTGAAACAGGCTCTGGCAGATGCTATAACAGAGTCTAATTCAGGGAAAATCCTGTCTGAGGTCCCTGAGATTTATAAACATCTCCTGCATGAGCTCATCCCACTGGATCGTGTAACTGTTCTTTGGCTGAAATCGTTGATTTCCTCTGGGTTAGACCCTGATATGCCCGATGGCATGGGGCTGACACCAGCAATGATCGCGGCCTGGGAAGGGCAGGCGGATGTGCTGGAGTATTTCCTGTCGCTGGGTGTGAACCTGAATCATGTGAACGCCTATGGTGGCAGTTATCTGGGCACTTGTATGCACGGGGCAGAGAATAGCCCGAACCGCGATAAACGCGATCATCTGCGCTGTCTGGACCTGCTGTTACAGGCGGGTGTGCCCCTGCCCAAACGGGCCGCAGATCTATGTGGTGTGCCAGAGCTGTCAGAGTTTTTGCGCGCTTACGGGGACGAGTATCCGGAGCAATTGGTCGAGGGCGCTACATAAGAGGGATTGCGCTGGCTTCGCCATCGCCGTGGGGCGCGCCGGACCGCCCGCATACTGAAATGTCAGCGACGTTTTTTATGTTTGCCTTTACGCGACGCAGCTTCTTCCTGGGTGCGCCGCTGGTATCGTGTCGTGGCTTTGCCGCGTGACCGGGCCTCATGCACCGTTTCCGTGTTCAGCGCATCTTCCTGGGTCAGCTTTTGCCAACGTGTCAGGCGATCTTCTGACAGATCACCTATCTTGATTGCCGCACCAATCGCGCAGCCAGGTTCTCCGCCATGGGCACAATTGCGAAACTTGCACTGAGCCGAAAGCTCTTCCAGATCCGCAAACACCGCGCCAATCCCATCTTGCGCGTCAAGCAACTGCAACTCTCGCATACCCGGCGTATCGATGACCCAACGACCGTTGAGAGCGGGGTAGAGATTGCGGGTGGTGGTCGTGTGTCGCCCCTTTGCATCATCTTCACGGATCGCAGCGGTCAACGGAGCACCATCCACAACACCTGTCAGCGCATTGGTCAGGGTCGATTTACCAACACCGGATGATCCCAGCAGAGCAGCAGTTTCCCCAGCCTGCCAATGTTCCATCAATTGCGCAACGGCATCAGGATTTTTCGCATTCAGGGCAACCACCGCAAGACCAAGCTGCAACTCCTGTGCCTGCTCAATATAGGGTGCAGCTTCCTCCAGATCAGCTTTGGTCAACACCAGCACCGGCACACAACCCGCACTTGCGGCCATAACCAGATAACGTTCCAGACGGGCCGCGTTGAAATCTGCGTTGCAGGATGTCGTAACAAAAAGCACATCCACATTCGCGGCAATCAACTGAGACCGCGCATCGTGGCCCGCAGCCCGCCGATTGATCCGAGTGCGTCGTTCAAGCACCCGTTCGACACGGTTTTCAGATCGTGCAAGCACCCAGTCGCCCACGGCAAGTTCCGACACGGACATATCCGGCGGAGTGATCAAATCAACCACACCATCCGCAGAAAGGGCCATCACCACATCGCGGCGAACCTCAGAGATCCGCGCGGGGATCAGATTCGCATCATTTTCATCAAGTTGTTCAGCAAAGAAAGAGGTCCAGCCAAGGCTGGTCAGTTCATTCAGTTTCAAAGACATTGTTCTGCCTGTTCAAAGTAAAATACGCCGCAACTTGCACCGCAGAAAGCGGGCGCAGGCGGCAGATTTGCCGGCAGTTGTTCGGTGCTGAAAGCTTCAGACACACCCTGCCGGGAGCATACACATTACAATCATCAGATGCCCTCCTGTGCGGGTGAAAATCAGGTGAGAGGCTGGACAACGACCCAAACGGGACTCGTTACGGCTGCTTCCTTCCGGATCTGACCGGGTTGGCGAGGCGTCTGCCCGCGCCAACCTCTCGGGACTCTATTTAGGGGGTTTTCAAAGCTTCCGCAAGGGGCCGGACACATGATCTTGCAACCAAGATCTACCAACAGATATGAACACGGCTTCGCCAGCCATAGCCAGAAAATCAGATTACATGGCTGCCTTCACCAGTGAAGACATCTTCGGCATAACGGACTTTGCTCAGATACAATCCCTGCGGCGGGGCAACCGGACCGCAGGCCTGACGATCCATAGCATCCAGGACATCTTTGAAATCATCCGGTGTCCAGTTCCCACTGCCAACGCGTTCAAGCGAACCAATAAGTGACCGGATCTGGTTGTGCAGGAAACTGCGCGCTCGACAGTGAAACTGAACTTCGCGCCCTTCC
The DNA here is from genome assembly GCF_049608145.1 of Halocynthiibacter sp. NCBI lineage: Bacteria > Pseudomonadati > Pseudomonadota > Alphaproteobacteria > Rhodobacterales > Paracoccaceae > Halocynthiibacter > Halocynthiibacter sp. The sequence continues at coordinate 122,903 of NZ_JBMYXF010000001.1, read as the reverse complement.
AATGTGTCGTGGATCTCAAAGCGTGCTTCATCGATTGTCTTCACAGGAGACGAAGCCTGGCACATGGTAGACCGAAAAGTCGTGAAATCATGAGTTCCGATCAGATGGTCTGCCGCTTCTTGCATCGCATCCACATCTAAAAAATATGGCACACGCCAGACCTGCCCCCGATGAAACGTTGCAGGCGCGCGGCGGTTCAGAATGCGATAAATATACTGACGTTCCTGGGCAGAAAACCGTGCACTGAACTCATCATCCACCCGCGCCACATCAAGAATCGATACAGGGTTCGGCTTCAGGTGAAAATTCAGGGCTTCGGACAGGCGGAACGGTTTCCAATCTTTCTGCATTTCGCAATGGGCAACCTGCCCCAATGCATGCACGCCTGTATCCGTGCGCCCCGCCGTCACAATAGAGGGGACATTTTTCTCAAGTTTCCCCAGGGCCTCTTCAATGGTTTGCTGAACAGAGGGCTGATCCGCCTGTCTTTGCCAGCCTTTAAAGGGCTTTCCGTCGTATTCGATTTTCAATGCATATTTCGCCATGCCCCCCGATAACGCAGGATTTCGCGCCTTGCAATCATCCACGCTTTGCAATGGCACCTTCGGGCGCTTATCTTATCCATAACAGGCAGGAGCAGAGATTGGTTATCACGACAATTGCAGAAGGCATCACCCGTGAAATTGAACGCACTGGGGATCGGGTTAACAGTATGTTTGAACCTGTGTTGCGCATTGGCGTGACCGGGCTGTCACGGGCGGGCAAGACAGTGTTTATCACATCCCTTGTGGCAAATCTTCTAGATCGGGGTCGGATGAACCAGTTGGTCGGGGCCTCAAGTGGGCGTATCTTGGCGGCATGGCTGCAACCCCACCCTGATGACACAGTGCCACGCTTTGATTACGAAGCCCGCCTTGCGGCGCTGACGGGGGCCAACCCACACTGGCCCGAGGGCACTGCATCCGTATCAAAGCTACGCATATCCTTTCGCATTCAGCCCGGTGGTATTCTGGGGCGGCTAAGCGGCCCAAAAACCTTGCATGTGGATATTATGGACTATCCAGGCGAATGGCTAACAGATCTGACCCTGCTGGAACAAAACTATGCAGAATGGTCAGAACAAACCCTTGCCGCAATGAAAACCCGAGATCAGGGGGCCGAATTTCTGGAACGCGCAGACCTTCTGGCCGGGACAGAGAAATTTGAAGAACTTCAGGCCAAAGAACTTGCCACGCTTTACACCAAACATCTGCAGGTGGCGCGGGATGCGGGTTATTCTCTGTGTACGCCCGGTCGGTTTCTGATGCCCGGCGATCTTGCCGGGGCGCCTGCCCTGTCCTTTGCCCCGCTGCCTGTCACCGGCGAAAGACGTCCTGCGCGACGCAGCCTTTGGCGTGAAATGGAACGGCGCTTTGAGGCCTATAAATCTCAGGTCGCGAAACCTTTTTTTCAAACCCATTTCTCAGGTGTTGATCGTCAGGTTGTGCTGGTGGATGCCCTTGGTGCGATCCATCGCGGCCCGGCAGCCGTCGATGATATGCGCGAGGCCATGGCAGGTATTCTGAAGGCCTTTAAACCCGGCGGAAATGGCCTTTTGTCCTGGCTCTGGCGTTCGAAGCGGGTTGAGAAGATCTTATTCGCCGCCACCCGCGCCGACCTTTTGCATCATTCCCAGCATCCACGCCTGACCGCCATTATGGAAGCACTGGTGCGTGACGCCCGGGATCGTGCGGATTTCGCAGGTGCTGAAACAGAGGCGCTGTCTATTGCGTCTCTGCGCACAACGGTTGAAGAAGTCCACCGTCAGAACGGTGAAGATCTCGACTGTGTGCGGGGATTGCGTGCGCCCGGACAGGAGGCTCTTTTTTACGCCGGTGATCTGCCTGCTGATCCCAGCATACTGCTGACCGAATCCCGAGATCAGAAACGCCGCTGGCTGGCGCATGAATTTGACGCCATGGATTTTCTGCCCGCACCCGACGCCCTGCGCCCAGGGTCGGGCCCACCCCATATCCGCTTGGATAAGGCTGCACAGTTCCTGATCGGGGACAGCCTGTAATGGGGTTTCGGATTGCCACCGCACAACCAGATGACACCAGCGCCTGTACACATATTCTGATCACCTGGGTCAGGGAAAATAACTGGATGCCCGAACTGTGGACCATAAAACAGACAACAGAATTTGTTGCCGATCTGATCCAACGTAGAACAGTGCATGTCTTGCAGGATCACGCCAGACATGTGGTGGGTTTTCTGGATCTGCATGACGGATGGGTCAATTGTCTTTATCTGGCAGACCATGCGCGCGGGCAGGGTCAGGGAAAGGCGCTGATCCATCATGCCGCGCGCCTGCATCCAAACGGTCTGCATCTCTGGTGTTTTGCGCAAAACCAGGCGGCCATCCGGTTTTACACACACCTGGGATTTCGTGAAGTTGCCCGCACGGATGGCGACAATGACGAACGTTTGCCCGATATTCAGTTTTACCGTCCCGGAGAGGGAACATCATGAGTGACACCGAGAAAAATCACCGCGGTCCTATTCGCCTAGACCTGGAGAAATCCGAACGCCTGACACCCTCAGACGCGCCCCCCGTGCCTGAGACACAGTTTCCCGGCACGTCTGCTGCAATGGATCGCGTTGTCAGCCTGGGTACACGTCGTATGTCTTTCCTTGCCCGCGCTTTCTGGTGGCTTTCAAGTGTCCTGATCTCTCTGGCACTTGGTCTTTGGGGCTGGGACATTGCCATGGGGCTGATCAATCGCAACACCCTCTTGTCACAAATCCTTCTTGGGCTGACAGCCCTGTTGGTCGTGGTCATCCTTTTGATTGCCCTGCGGGAAATCACCGGTTATCTGCGCCTGAAACGGCTGGATCGCATCCATGAAGAGGCTGGACAGGTGCTGGCCAGCGGGGATCTAACACGAGCTCGCGACCTGACACGCCGCCTGACAAAACTATATCGACGCCGTGAAACCCTGACCTGGGCCTTACAGAATTTTGACGCCAAACAGGCTGACACCTATGATGCGGATGCCCATCTTGCCCTGGCCGAAAACGAAATTCTGACCCCGATTGACAAAGCCGCCAGGCGCGAAGTTGAAGCTGCAGCGCGCCATGTTGCCACGGTCACTGCCCTTTTGCCGCTGGCCTTTGCTGATGTACTGACAGCCCTTGTTGCAAATCTGCGTATGATCCGACGGATCGCGGAACTTTATGGCGGGCGCACCGGCAGCCTGGGCAACTGGCGCCTGATGCGATCAGTGCTGACCCATCTTGCCGCAACCGGCGCTGTGGCTGTGGGCGATGATCTGATCGGTTCCGTTGCCGGGGGATCCGTTCTGTCAAAATTCTCGCGCCGGTTCGGTGAAGGCGTGGTCAACGGCGCCCTGACCGCCCGAGTGGGCATTGCCGCGATGGAGGTTTGCCGCCCCCTGCCCTTTACGGCAGAGAAACCACCACGTGTCACTGCGGTTCTCAGCAGCGCTCTAACAGGTCTTTTCGGACGCGGTGAAAGGCCTCAGAACGACAGCTGAGGCGGTGCATCTTTCGGTGCACGATCCTCAGCCATGCGAATGCGAAACCCACGTGCAATCCGATGCGCCATCGCCCCCCAGGCGGCCGCGGTTTCGGGTTGCAATTCTGCTGCCAACACCTCTTCAAACACATCCAACCACATGGGGAAATGTTCATCCAAGATTGTCGGCGTATCCAGATGTACCTGCATTGGGTTGCCAGAATAGCTTTGTTCCCGCAGCAGCGCATTGCGCCAGAAACCGGCAATCTTATCCTCATGCAGATCCCATTCCCCCTTATCCGTACCAATGATATTGTTAAACACCGGGCCCAAAACAGGATGCACGCGAATACGCGTATAGAATTTTGTCATGACACGCGTGATTTCTTCGGCGTTGATCGGAAAACGCTGGACGGGATAGGACATATTGGCCTCTTTGATTTGACCAGGTAAAATTATCAGAAAATGACGTCATGTCAGCGAGGTGACTTGACGCATAGCCAATCAACACGGACAGGTCTGCGCAATTAGACCTTTAGCACGATCTTTCCAATATGATTTGAGGTCTCCATCCAAGCATGGGCCTTTGCGGCATCTTCAAGCGCAAAAGTCGAATCCATCACCACCTGTAGTTTACCTGCGTTCAAAAGGGGCCAGACATGTTCGCGCAACTCATTCGCCATACGTGCCTTTGAAAGATCGCTTTGTGGGCGCAGAGTGGATCCAGTCACCGTAAGACGTTTCGCCATAATCATCGCAAAATTCACCTCGGCAACGGGACCTTCCAGAAACGCGATATGTACCATGCGGCCATCAGGAACCAGGGTCTTGATATTGCGATTGATATAACTGCCACCAACCATATCAAGGATCAGATCAGCGCCACCTTCATCTTTCAGAACAGATACAAAATCCTCATCCTTATAATTGATCGCACGCTCTGCGCCCAGATCAGAACAAACGCAACATTTCGTGTCATTGCCCGCAGTCGTGAACACGCGTGCCCCAAAGGCATGGGCCAGCTGGATCGCCGTTGTTCCGATGCCGGAAGATCCCCCATGCACAAGGAAACGTTCGCCCGCTTTCAGGCCGCCCCGCATGAAGACATTCGACCATACGGTAAAGTAGTTTTCCGGGATGCAGGCAGCCTCAGCCATGGACATGCCATCGGGCACAGGCAGGCAGTGGGCGGCAGGGGTTGAAACATATTCCGCATAACCGCCACCGGGCAGCAGGGCGCAGACTTTGTCACCAATGGACAGACCTGTAACGCCATCACCCAGGGCCACGACTTCGCCTGCGCCTTCAAGGCCCGGCAGATCAGATGCGGTCGGGGGTGGGGCATATTTGCCTGCGCGTTGCAGCGCATCCGGGCGGTTCACACCTGCATATTCTAGACGCAACAGCACCTCGCCCATGCGGGGCTGTGGCACGGGCCGCGCGCAGGGTTTCAACACCTCGGGCGCGCCAGGTTCAGTGATTTCAACGGCACGCATTTCAACTGGCAGTGTCATATTAAGTCCTGTTGTTAAGAGAGCCCGGCAGATCATCGCGCGTGGCGGTTCCCGGGGCTTTTACATTGCTCATGACGGAACTGATCAGCCCGCCGACAAAAGGCAGTTTCTGCGCTTGGGCTTTGGCCTTTTCAAACTGCATGACGTTTTCGATACGGCGATCTAGGAATTCGCGGGTGGCCTGATGATCAGGTGTTTCATCGCCCAGCCAATACAACACAGTTGATCCGTAGACACCGGACAGAACCGCACGTTTGGAATACCAGTTCCCGTCTTCTGATGTATCACCCAAAGCCGTCCAGATCGCATCCGCAGTGCCCCAGATCAAAGCTGCGCCTTCCGACGCATTCCCCGGCAAGGCAAAAAGCGAAGATCCACGCCGCACCAGTTCCTTGTCTTCCGCCGCATCAAGGCGCGCCATCACAAGCGCCGCTACACGATCGCGAATGCGCATTTCAGTCAAAGGCATCTTATTGGCTGCGGTCAACATCACAACATCGCCCGCCTTATGGAAATCCGCAGCCAGATCCAGCGCACCGCGCGGGCAAGCTGCCTTGGCATCGCCCAGCGTCACATCACAATCCGAGGCCGCCATAGCAAAACTATCGGGCCCCCAGCCATCAAAGATGACATGCCCGGTTATGGCGTGAAGCAGACGGGTCCTGAGGGGGTCGGTCATAGCGCGCTCCTGCGTAGGTTCGGATCATCTTATCGCGCCCTGATGGGAATTGGAAAGCCCTGCAATGCCGCAGCCGCACAAAACTGGACAAAGGACAGATTCGTTGCTATAGGGCCGTGTCCTGCAATTTTGCAAATCCAACTTAGAAAGGTGGTGTAAACCACATGCAGGTTAGTGTTCGTGATAACAACGTCGATCAGGCGCTTCGTGCTCTGAAGAAGAAACTTCAGCGTGAAGGTGTCTTCCGTGAGATGAAACTTCGTACAGCATACGAAAAGCCGTCTGAGAAGAAGGCGCGTTGTAAAGCCGAAGCAATTCGTCGCTCCCGCAAGCTGGCTCGTAAAAAAGCTCAGCGCGAGGGTATGCTTTAAGCAACCGTTTTCAGATCGTTCTGAACGCAGAAAAAAGAAAGCCCCGGTGAAGCAATTCACCGGGGCTTTTATTTCATCTGACAGAATGCGAGATCAGATTGCTTCAAGTTGGATAACAGAATTCGTCAGACCAGTTACGCCAATAATGGTGGCGACGGGCGTGCCATCGATGCTGATGACACTATTAATGCCACTGTCCGCAACAGTCACTGGTCCGGCCAAATCATTGTCATGCAATAACTTAATTACGTCACCCTCTGAGGCCTTAAAATCTGTAATCGTCGCTGTGGAGCTTCCATCCAGCCAAGATCCCAGAACAAAGGTATCCGCATCAGCACCACCTGTAGCTTGATCCCCATTACCGATATAAAGGGTATCGTCGCCTGCTTGCCCGCTCAAGGTATCTCCAGCGGCATTGGTTTCAGAACCATTGTAACCAGCCAATGTAACAGTGCCTGTGTTTGAATCAGAGCCCGCAGTAACAGTCGAAAATGCCCCCTCAAGACCATAGATTGCGTCATTTCCAGTACCGCCCTCCATGTCGTCAACACCTTCTCCACCGATCAATGCATCTTTACCTGCACCGCCCAACATCGTGTCGTCACCAGCTTCACCGTAAAGCTTGTCGGAGCCCAGTTCGCCCTCTAGTCGATCGTTGCCTTCACCACCGTAAATAGTGTCATGACCCGCATTGCCGTTCAAATCGTCGTTATCGGCATCCCCGTATAAAACGTCATTACCTTTACCACCGTTGATTTTGTCTTCGCCATCGCCGCCATGCAGTTCGTCGTCACCAGCCTGACCGTGCAGCTTGTCATTGCCACCATCGCCATACATCTTATCATTGCCAGCTCCATCCGCGACAGATAGCCCATCTCTATCGCCGAACATCGTGTCGTTACCCTCCCCCCCACGCAGGGTGTCGGATCCCTCATCACCACGTATGATGTCAGCCCCATCGCCACCATCCAAGGTGTCATCGCCAAGCAACCCGAACAGTTTATCATTCCCGTCCATTCCATTCAGGGTATCATTGCCATCGCCGCCAGTCATATTGTCGTCACTTGCATCGCCATCCCGGTTCTGAGATGCCGGGCCCGCAGAACCATCATCTCCGCCACCGCCGCCAAGGCCTGCAATCGCTAGGCCACCAAAAAGCAATGCTAATAATCCAAAAGAACCCATCATCTCATCGTACCTTTATCACGAAAACGCCAATTTTCTTCGAAATTACCTATCCACCGAACATACAGCAAGCCTTAAAGATGCATTATCCTTAATTGCACACGAATTGACGCTCTGTTGTTACAGTTTTTCCTGCTTTGTTCTGCGGATGCATTGTAACGTCCACGAAGCTCCCCCTTACAAACAAGCTAATAGATGTGATTATCTATTTTAGATCAACTGATTGAATGAATGAACACAATACTATTCAACTTTGGAAAACAATACCGCGGCTATACCGGAATTGTACATATATCAGCCAATACAATTTGAATTGTCGAATCCTTTGCTCAGTTGCGATCACCGCAAGCAGTCCTTCAATGGCCACAAATCTAGGGAATCACCCCTGATCTCCTTTTCCATTGCGACCCCGCTTCGAATCTGAAACACCTCGCCCATGGACCGTTCTCTTCTGCCTGCCATTTCCCTGATCTGCGCTGCTATGATCCTGATCCCCGGTGGTGACGCGGCCGGGAAAATCCTGACGGCTGACTTGGGTGTATCGCCATTCTTTGTCGCCTTCAGTCGGTTCCTGATCGGAATGTTGATGTTTCTGCCCATCGTCGGACGCTTTGATCTGCGCCTGTATCTGGACTGGCGGATCTGGCTGCGTGGAGCATTTATTACATGTGGCATCGCGTCGATCCTGACCGCCCTGCGCACCGAAGACATCGCCAATGTTTTTGCCATTTTCTTTGTCGGTCCAATCCTAAGCTATTTTGCTTCCGGCCTGTTTCTAAAAGAACAACTGGATCATCGTCGCACAATTTTGTTGTTGGTCGGGTTCTGTGGCGTGCTGTTGGTTGTGCGCCCCGGTCCGGATATGGGGACGGGCGCATTATTCGCCCTGATGGCCGGGATCTTCTACGGCAGCTATCTGACCGCAAGTCGATGGCTGGCAACCCGCGCAAGACCACTGGAAATGTTGCTGTCCCAACTTGTGATCGGTACGTTGCTACTTGCCCCTATAGGCGTCACCGCCCTGCCAACCTACGCCCCCGAGTTGGTTATTCCTGTTCTGATCAGCGCCTTTGGATCTGCCATCGGAAACTATTGCCTGGTATTGGCCTATCGCCGGGCAGAGGCCTCGCGCCTGGCGCCTTTCATCTATCTTCAACTGATTTCTGCCACAGTCTTTGGCGTGTTAATCTTCGACAGCTGGCCAGATGCCTTGGCCTTTTGTGGCATCGCCTTGTTGCTAACTTCGGGTTTCGCGACGCTGATATTGCGGCCGAAAGCCTGAAACATCACGAAATCGCGATTTGCAAGGACATCCGCAACAGGTCAGATTGCGCGTTGAAACGCATGAAAGGCCATCACATGAAACCGCAAACCGGCAAATCCTTCCCCGCCATCACTCTGCCGACCCTGTCCGGCAAAGAAGTGACCCTTGGCAAAGCATCCGGCGACAACTGGGCGCTTGTTCTGGTCTATCGCGGCGCACATTGCCCGCTGTGCCGCCTACAGCTGAAAGCGATGCAGAAACATGTCGCCGCCTTCACCGAAACCGGCGTTGAAATCATCGTTGTGTCCGGCGACCCGGAAGAAAAAGCCCGCAATTTCCATTCCGACATCAAATTGGATGCAGAGGTAGCCTATGGTCTGTCCATCGATCAGATGAAAGAACTGGGTCTTTATATTTCAGAGCCACGCAGCGCGGCAGAAACCGATCGTCCCTATGCGGAACCGGGCCTGTTTGTCGTGAACAATGAGGGCATCCTGCATCTCGCAGATATTTCAAACGCACCGTTTTCTCGCCCGGATATGGGCGCGATCGCTGGTGGTGTGAAGTACATCCGCGAAAACAATTACCCGATCCGTGGTGATTACAAAGGTTAAACCCTTTCCTGCTCTGCCGGGTCAGACCGGCAGGGCAGTTGTCTTGAACACCGTACGCAGCGCAAAAGAACTTTGCATCTGCGTCACCCCAGGCAAACGTGACAGATGTTGACGATGGATACGCGCAAAATCTTCGGTATCCAGCGCCACAACCTTCAGCACATAATCTGACTTCCCGGCCATCAAGTGGCATTCCAATACATCCGGGATTTTGGCAACCGCACGTTCAAATGCATCCAGCACCTCATCCGCCTGGGCCGCAAGGGTAATTTCCACAAAAACGGTCGTCGGACGGCCCAATTTGCGCGGATTTAAAAGCGCAACGTAGTCCTTGATATAACCTTCGGCTTCCAGCCGCTGCACACGTCTGTGACAGGCGGATGCCGACAGGTTAATCCGTTCTGCAAGCTCGGCATTGGACATCCGACCACTTTTTTGAAGTTGAATCAGTATTCGTCGATCTACGCTGTCGATGCTCATAATCTTCGTGGATTCTTCTGATAATTTCGCATTACATCGAAGATACTTCATATTTACCGACATTACACCCCATAAATTCCCAGACAATTGCTTGGCATCCTTGCGACAGTCTGTCTCAGGAGAATTGAGAGAGGAACTCAAAATGAAAATCGGTTGCCCCAAGGAAATCAAACCCCAGGAATTCCGCATCGGCATGACACCTGCCGCGGCTCTGGAAGCTGTGAACAACGGTCACGAAGTCTTCATCGAAGCTGGTGGCGGCATCGGTGCTGGCTTTGCTGATGAAGATTACATCGCGGCCGGCGCGACAATGCTGGACACCCCCGCTGAAATATTCGCAATTGCGGACATGATTGTGAAAGTAAAAGAGCCACAGCCGGGCGAGCGCAAGATGCTGCGCAAGGGTCAGCTGCTGTTCACATATCTGCACCTGGCACCCGATCCCGCGCAGACCAATGATCTGATCGAAAGCGGCTGTACGGCGATTGCTTACGAAACCGTAACCGACAACAACGGCGGCCTGCCCCTACTTGCGCCTATGTCCGAAGTTGCGGGTCGTCTTGCCCCACAGGTTGGCGCATACACATTGCAAAAGGCCAATGGCGGTCGCGGCGTTCTGATGGGCGGCGTTCCTGGTGTGGCCCCTGCGAAAGTTCTGGTCATCGGCGGCGGTGTTGTTGGCACCCACGCAGCAAAAATCGCTGCTGGCATGGGCGCGGATGTGACCGTTCTGGATCGCTCTCTCACGCGTCTGAAATATCTCGATGACGTCTTTGGTGGCACCTTCAAGAACCAATACTCCACTGCAGGTGCGACGGCTGAATTGGCGGCTGAGGCTGACATGATCATCGGCGCGGTTCTGATCCCGGGCGCGGCTGCACCTAAGCTGATCTCGCGCGAACAGTTGAAAACACTGAAGCCTGGTGCTGTTCTGGTTGACGTGGCGATTGACCAAGGCGGTTGCTTTGAAACATCCAAAGCCACCACCCATGAAGACCCCATCTATGAGGTCGACAACGTGATGCATTACTGCGTGGCCAACATGCCAGGCGCCGTTGCACGCACATCCACAATTGCCCTTGGCAACGCGACCCTTCCTTTCATGCTGGCACTGGCCAACAAAGGCTGGAAGCAAGCTTGTAAAGACGATGGTCACCTGCTGAACGGTCTGAACGTACACGCCGGTAAACTGACATACGCAGCCGTTGGCGAAGCCCTCGGCATGGACAGCATCACACCAGAAGCTGCTCTCGAAATCTGATCTCTCTCCTGAAGATCAACACCTAGGCCGGGGGAAACTCCGGCCTTTTTTTGCGCAAAATATCGACGGAAAGCAGCCCCTGCCCCGTATCACTAAAAACAGTGATAAGGCACCTACATGAAGAACCGATTTTCAGTATTTTTCCCATGGCTTCTTTGGGTCATTTTGGCGATCCCCGCGTTGTCAATGCTTTCAGAGGCGATCTCAGGAACTTCGTCAGATCGCTTTGAAAACCTGTTGCATCCCACGGGTGAATTTGCGGCACGCTTTATGATCATCTCATTGCTGGCCACCCCATTATGCATGCTCTTGCGCGGTTGGCGCGGCCCGGCATGGCTGAAACGGAACCGACGTTATTTTGGTGTGGCGGCTTTCGGGTATGCGGCATTACACCTAGGGTTTTACGTCATCGATAAAGCTGCCCTTGCACCCATGTTGGCGGACCTAGCAACGCCACCCTTCTGGTTTGGCTGGCTTGCTTTCGCAATTTTTGTTCCCTTGGCGGTGACATCATCGGATTACTTTGTGCGTCGCCTTGGTCCTAACTGGAAAGAACTTCAGCGTTGGAACTGGGTCGCTGCGGTCTTGATCGTTTTTCACTGGCTAACAATGGACAACGGAAAAAGCCTCGGCCCAGTGCTTGTGCATTTTACGCCCCTCGCGCTTCTAACAGGGTATCGCCTTTGGTACTGGTACTTACGTCCACGTCCTCAAACCACACCATAAAAACAGAACGGGCCCGTCATTGCTGACGAGCCCAAACCTGTATGCGGAGGGTTACCGGAGTAATTTACCTGCGCCCCCCGTCTGCACGATATACTTACTTCTTAACAAGAGAATCACGGATCTCAAGCAAAACATCGATCTCAGACGGACCAGCGGGGGTTTCCGCCGCAATTTCTTCTTCTTTTTTCGCCGCAGCGTCTTTTACCTTGTTCAGGTAACGCACCATCATGAAGACAACCCACGCGATGATCAGGAAGTTGATAACCGCCATCACAAAGGCGCCCCATGCAAAAGCAGCTGCACCCGCTTCGCGTGCCGCTTCAAGTGATGCATAAACCGTGCCGTCACCACCTAGGATGATAAATTTGTTGGTGAAATCCACACCACCCGTAAACAGACCAATGATCGGATTGATCAGATCAGCAACCAGTGATTTCACAATTGCGGTGAAGGCCGCACCGATGATCAGACCAACCGCCATGTCCATGACGTTGCCTTTTGCGATAAAGTCTTTGAATTCCTGTAGCATTTCTTGTTCCCTTACTATCAAGCCCCAGTGAGTGTTCGCTTGCGCAGATGTATAGTGCACCTGCCGCACAGAGCCAAACCTGTTCACGGGGGAAATCGTACCTACATTTCCCCAGACAATCCAGGCAGGATTTCTGCCCCTAAAAACAGATAAAGGAAATACGATGTCTGATCTTTCACAATTCCCAATTACCAAACGCTGGCCTGCTGAAAACCCTGATGCGATCCAGCTCTACTCATACCCGACACCCAATGGCGTAAAGATCTCAATTGCGCTGGAAGAAATGGGCCTGGCATATGAACCACATCTGGTTACACTGTCTGACAGTGATGTAAAAAGTGACGAATTCCTGTCCCTGAATCCGAACAACAAAATCCCCGCAATCATCGATCCCAACGGGCCGGACGGCAAGCCAATCGGCTTATTTGAAAGCGGCGCTATTCTGATTTACTTGGCTGAGAAAACCGGCAAGCTGATGCCCGAAGGTCCCGCAAAATACGAAGTTTTGAAATGGCTTATGTTCCAGATGGGTGGCCTTGGCCCCATGTTGGGTCAGCTTGGTTATTTCTACAAATTCGCTGGCGCCGAAATCGAAGACCCCCGTCCCCGTGAACGTTATATCGGTGAAGCTAAGCGTCTGCTGGCCGTATTGGACAAGCAGATGGAAGGCCGTGACTGGATCGCCGGGGATTATTCTATCGCAGACATAGCAATTGTACCTTGGCTGCGGGCCTTGGATTTCTATGGCGCAAAAGAAGTGTTGGAATTTGACAAGCACACCAACATCCAGGCCTGGCTAAATCGCTTTCTTGAACGACCCGCCGTACAAACAGGTTTGAGAAGTCCAAATACAAACTAACTTTTAGACAGGTTTATTAACCACTTATGCAGATTTACGCCGGGTCACAGTGTTTTCGCGCAATTGTGACTCGGCTGAATTGGTTTGGGTGTATATAGCGGAAATGTGGTTTTCAAATTAGTGATTTGTTAACTAATTAACCTCTTTCCCAGTGTTTTGTTTTTCTCGAAATAACCCTGAGAAGACAGAAATGCCCATTACTGAATTAATCGTCAACGGCACGTTCAGCGCAGGTTCTTCCGGCTGGTCTGGCACTGATATAGAAATCAATCCTCACTCCTCCTATATTCCAGGTTCGTCCACGGATCTCGCGGCGGAAATCGATGGGAACCGTTTTCAGACAACTGTACTGCAGCAAAGCTTTACGGTCCCTCACGCCGATGCCACCCAGCTGACATTCGACGCAGCCCTGCGAACTGCAGAGAACAATGTTGGCGGTGATGGATTTCGGGTTGAGATCCTAGACAGCAACGGCATCGTAATTGCGACCCAAGATTTTTTTCCCACCACACATACGCTAAACGCACAAACAATGTCCGTCAGTTTTCCTGCTGGTGGCACATATACTCTGCGCTTCACTGAACTTGGCGACAACGACAGCCTTGGGGCGATCGTTGATAATGTTTCGCTTCTGGTCTGTTTTGTGAATGGCACGCAAATTGTCACACAAAGCGGCGAAAAACCTGTGGAAGAACTGGAAGAGAGCGATATGATTCTGACGCGCGACAGCGGGTTTCAGCCTTTGCGCTGGATAGGATCACGCCGTGTAACAATCTTTGAGCAAAAAAAGGACCCGAAACTGCGTCCTGTCGTTTTTCAGGCTGGCAGCCTTGGCATCAATGCGCCCCATACAGATTTGCGTGTATCCCGTCAGCATCGGATGCTGATCTCGGACTGGCGTTCACAATTGATGTTCAACGAAGGTGAAATCCTGACCGCTGCCGTGCATTTGGTCAATGGGAACAATATTTTTCATCAACCCGCCGGTGACGAAGTCATTTATTATCATTTCATGCTGGATCAACACGAAGTGGTCATGGCCAATGGATCTTGGGCAGAAAGCTTTCTGCCGACTGAAACGTCTCTGCGTGGCCTGTCAAAACCGGCCCGGGAAGAAATGAATACGCTTTTCCCGGACCTTCTGACAAATGCAGCATCAGGCCCCACCGCCGCACGAACGGTGGCAGAAGGCCGCCTTGCACGTGTTCTGGGCTGATCAGCCAGGCAGTTGGCCCGTAAGGACATATTGCAGGATCTGCGCCACCTGTCGCGGCTCTTCGCAAACGGCCAGCGCTGCCGCATCAACTTCTTTCAGGGCATGTTGGTGATCTGCACCGTGCAGTACAATCAGGCTTTTCCCCAAGGCCGCAGCATAACCCGCATCAAATGCCGCATTCCATTGTTTGTATTTCTCGCCAAAGCGCACAACCACAACATCCGCATCTTCAATACCTTTACGGGTGCGGATCGCGTTCACTTTTGCACCCAGGTTATCGTGCCAGAATTTCTTGTCTTCCGCCCCCAAGATCGTAACGCCGCAATCATCTGATGCATCGTGATCTGTCACAGGTGCTGCGAACTGCACATCCAGCCCCGCGGCGCCTTTGATAATTTCCTCACGCCAGTCGGTGTGAATTTCGCCGGAAAGATAAACCTTCAGTGTCATATAATGTCTCCTGTGTCTTTTCCTGCAGAATAGGGCATTCACCACGCTGCGCCACAAAAAAGGCCCGCCAAAAGGCAGGCCCTTATTCATTTGTCATCACAGATTAACCGCGAAGTGTGCCGCCGGTGGCTTTACCTACCTTGGCCACGATCTTTTCAGATACGGCTTCGATATCTTTTTCCGTCAGGGTTTTATCCCCTGGTTGCAGACGCACAGTGATCGCAATGGATTTCTTGTCCTCACCCAAAGACCCGCCAATGAATTCATCAAAGACACGCACGTTTTCGATCAGTGCTTTGTCAGCACCACCTGCGGCATTTACGATATTCAGAGCTTCTACATCGGTATCCACCACAAATGCGAAATCACGTTCAACCGCCTGTAGATCAGAGATCTTTAGTGCATCGCGAGTTGCTGTTTTCTTCTTCGCATACGGGGCCGCTTCCAACAGCACTGTAAACGCAACTGCAGGGCCTTTGACGCCCATTTTCGCAAGTGTCTTGGGGTGGATTTCACCGAAAGTCGCGAGAACTTTTTTCGGACCAAGACAGATTTTACCGTGACGGCCAGGATGCCACCAGCTTTGCGCGTCACGCATGATCTGCGCCTTCGCAGGTGCACCGATGGCCGCCAGCACCGCCTCAGCATCAGCCTTGGCGTCATAAACATCCACCGCACGGCGTTCGCCATGCACATCTTTAGGGCCAGTGTGGCCGATCAGAATGCCCGCGGCCTGAATATGCTGTTCCTCAGGTTCGCCACCGTGAAAAGCAGGACCAACTTCAAACAACGCCATATCCGCAAAGCCACGCGCCTGGTTGCGGGCGGCGGCTTGCAAGAGCCCTGGCAGCAGATCCGGACGCATGTGACTCATTTCAGATGAGATCGGATTGTCGAGCTTCGTGGCATTTGCCCCGCCCTCAAACAATTCCGCAGATGCCTGATCGATAAAGCTGTAAGTCACACATTCATTGTACCCCAGCGTCGCGATTGTGCGTCGCGCCATGCCTTCACGTTTCTGCATCGGCGTCAGAATTGGCTTTGGCACACCCACTGTTTCACGCAGCAAAGGCTTGCCTTCCAATTTGGTCAAAGACGCAACACGGGCCACTTCTTCCACCAGATCAGCAGCCCCCTGCACATCCGGGCGCCAGCCCGGTACATGGGCCATGTCGCCTTCCATAACAAACCCCAGATCGGTCAATGTCTGGCGTTGTGTGTCCGGCGCAATTTCCATACCCACAAGGCTTTGCACACGATCTGTGTCCAGCTTATAGGCACGCGACACATCGGGCACTTCACCCGCTGTGATCACGTCAGAAGCTTCGCCACCGCACAGATCAATGATCATCTGTGTGGCCAATTCCATTGCCGGTGCGTTGAAGTTCGGGTCGATCCCGCGTTCGTTCCGGTAACGTGCGTCAGAATTAATCTTCAGCGCACGCCCGGTTTTCGCGATCTGGATCGTATCCCAGAATGCGGCCTCAAGGATTACATTTGTGGTATCCTCAGTGCACCCAGTGTGCAGCCCGCCCATGATGCCCGCGATGCTTTCAACGCCAGAATCATCGGAAATCACCACCATACCTTCGCGCATCGTGTATTCTTTTTCATCCAGCGCGACCAAGGTCTCGCCACCTTTTGCGCGATGAATACGCAGGTCACCCTGCACCTTGTCTGCATCAAACACATGCAGCGGACGGTTCTGATCATAGGTGAAGAAGTTCGTCACATCCACAAGGGCCGAAATCGGGCGCAGGCCGATGGCTTTCAACTGTTGTTGCAGCCACGCCGGGGATGGGCCGTTTTTCACGCCTTTGATCAAACGCCCCATGAACACAGGGCATCCATCAGCAGTATCTGCATCAATCTTAATATCGAACGGCGCTTTGAACGTTCCTTCAATCTTTGCTTCAGGCGCGGGCTTCAGCACACCAAGGCCACGGGCTGCCAGATCTCGCGCAATGCCACGCACGCCCAACGCATCCGGACGGTTCGGCGTGATTGCGATGTCGATCATCACATCAACCTTGGCCGGATCATTTTCCGCCAGCCAATCCACAAAACGATCACCAACCTCGCCTGAGGGCAGTTCAATAATGCCATCATGTTCGTCAGACAGTTCCATTTCACGTTCAGAGGCCATCATGCCGTGGCTTTCAATGCCGCGGATCTTGCCGATCTGAATGGTGGTGTCGATGCCGGGCACGTAAACACCCGGTTTCGCGACAACAACGGTGATGCCCGCGCGTGCGTTTGGCGCACCACAGATAATCTGCTTCATGCCTTCATCAGTCTTCACCTGACACACATTCAGACGATCCGCATCCGGATGCTTTTCTGCGGTTTCCACATAGCCCAAGGTAAAATCCGCCAGACGGTCCACAGGGTTTGCCACCTCTTCCACCTCAAGACCCAGATCGGTCAGAGCGTAAAGGATTTCATCAACAGAAGCCTCGGTATCGAGGTGCGTTTTCAGCCAGGACAGAGTGAATTTCACGGGTCTCGTCTTTCATTATCTCGCGGTCGCAATGTGCTTATAACATTGCCCGCCTGCGGAAAAGGGGGGATCGCGGTGTCAGAGACGCTCGCGCAGGTCTTCGACAACTTCGAACACTTCAAACACCAATAGCATTTCGGGGTCAAAGCCGCCGGACTTGCTGAAATGTTTCTGCTGCATCATGCGCCAGTCATCCAGCGGCAGATCGCTTTCCTGACGTGCCTGTTCTTCGGTCACGTCGCAAAAACGAATATTGTTCACAGTCATGGTGCGCGTGATCAGGGTTGGCGTGCCATCCCAGAGGGTTGCGATGTCGCAACGGCCGGGCTTGGGCAGCGCTTCGGGTTCGGTGGCAAATTCGCGTAAAGCTTCGCAATTCGCGGTTTTCTTGCCCGCGCGCACCAGTTTCAGCAGCTTTTCGCACTGCGCTTGGTTCCCGCCAAAACGGTAAGAGCCCGCACCTGGATAGGTCTTTTGAAGGTCTTCGAAGTCGTCGTTGTCGGTTACGGATTTATCTTCTTGCGTCATAACTCGATCCCTAACTTTTCAGCTGCAACTTGTTTCGTATATGCGATAGCCAAATCTTTAATCATGCCCAATGTCATTCCTCCGACTTGAGCAATTCCAACTTTTGTTCTTTCCCACACCGCCTCATTACGGATGACATCAAGGTAATCATGCCCCCCAGCAGTCAGCCGATAAGTCGAGTTTCCAACCCCAACAACCAATCCCGCGTCAGATAAGAGTAACACATGGTATTGCTTCCGCCGTTCGTCTTCAGGCATACCCAACCATTCGGGAACTAAGATCAGCCAGTCCTTTTGTTCTTCAAACTCGAAAAGCAAATCACGCAAAAAGTCATCGTCGCGCTTCATCCGCTCACGCCACCATGCAGGTTTGGTTGCACCATTGGGTTAAACCCATAGTGACGCAGCCAGCGCAGATCTGAATCAAAGAAAGCGCGCAGATCGGGAATGCCGTATTTCAGCATGGCAAGGCGGTCGATCCCCATACCAAAGGCAAAGCCCTGGTATTCCTCAGGATCCACACCACCGGCTTTCAGAACTTTCGGATGCATCATGCCGGACCCCAGAACTTCCATCCAGCCGTCACCTTCGCCAATGCGCAGCTGCCCATCGACCCAGGAACACTGAATGTCGACCTCGGCAGAAGGCTCGGTAAACGGGAAATGTGACGCACGGAAACGGGTTTTGATGCCCTCAATCCCAAAGAAGGCCGCAAAGAATTCTTCCAGCACCCATTTCAGGTTCGCCATGGAAATGTCTTTGCCAATCGCCATGCCCTCAATCTGGTGGAACATCGGCGTGTGGGTCTGGTCGTAATCAGAACGGTACACACGGCCCGGCGCAATCACGCGGATCGGGGCACCGGTTTTTTCCATCGCACGGATCTGCACAGGCGACGTATGCGTGCGCAACACATGTGGCGCGCGTTCGTCATCTTCATCGCGGTGCATATAAAACGTGTCAAATTCCTGACGCGCCGGGTGATGCGGCGGGATGTTCAGGGCGTCAAAGTTATACCAGTCGTTTTCGATCTGCGGGCCTTCCGCCACAGAGAAACCAAGATCGGCAAAGATCGCAGAGATTTCTTCGGTCACCTGGCTGATCGGGTGAACTGTACCTTTGCCACGGGTGCGGCCCGGCAGGGTCACATCAAGCCATTCTTCCGCCAGACGCGCATCAAGGGCAGCATCGGCCAAGGCGTCTTTCTTTGCAGCAAGGGCAGAATTGATCTCATCTTTCAGCGCGTTCAGCTTTGGGCCGGCCACCTGGCGTTCGTCCGGGGTCATCTTGCCCAACTCACGCATTTTCAGGCTGACTTCGCCCTTTTTGCCCACCGCCTGCAGGCGCAGTTCTTCCAGGCCAGCCTCATCAGAGGCGGCGGAAATAGCGGTCAGGTATTTGTCTCTCAGATCATCCATCGGGCGGCTCCTGCAATTCGTTGCAGTCCTGCTATCATATGAAGGATGAAATGCAAGGGAACGCGACGGATTATCATATTGCATCCGCCCCCCCGACCAGGCCAGATACGCAAAAAGAAGGAAGCCCGCGATGCCCACCGACAAAGCCCCGACCAAAACCCCGGCTATTCTGCAAGGTGGGTTTCGCATTCTGTTTCTGCTTGCCGCTCTCTGGGCCGCTTATGTGATGATGGCCTGGATCGGGTTCTGGGCCGCGGGCACCGAATTGCCATCCGGTGCCATGCTGCCCCAGGACTGGCATGTGCATTCCCTGCTCTATGGGTTTGCACCCGCTGTTCTGGGCGGGTTCCTATTAACCGCGATCCCGAACTGGACCGGAACAAAGATGATCACCGGCACACCCTTGGCGCTGATCGCCACACTCTGGGCGTTGGGACGGGTTGCGATCTGGCTGTCAGGCAGCCTGCCCCTGATCATTGTCATCCTGCTGGATGTGTCTTTCCTGCTGGCGCTATTAATCATTTCGGCGCGCATTTTAATAAAGTCTGGCAATAAAAAGAACATGCCCGTATTGGCGATCATCCTGTTGTTCCTGATGGGGCAGGTGTTTTTTGATGTGATTTCACTGGCAGGCGGCTATGCCTCTGTCACTCCCGGCGCAAAACTTTCCATGAGCGCGATCATCCTACTGATCAGCCTGATTGGTGGGCGCATTGTTCCCGCATTCACCCGCAACTGGTTGGTCAAAAAAGGCGCGGATGATCTGCCCGTGATGTTCAGCAGATTTGACAAAGTCGTAGTGGGCCTGTCTGGCGTGACATTGCTCAGCTGGGTCATGACACAAGCCAACTTGATCACCGGACTTCTGATGTTAATCACGGGTGCATTGCATCTTATCCGCCAAGGTCGCTGGCAGGGTCAGCAAACCGGATCCGCGCTGATTGTGATGATGCTGCACCTTGCCTATCTGTTTATTCCGCTTGGCTTTATTCTGCTTGGCCTGTCCATGACGTTCCCTATGTCTGTCCCCGCAATGGCGGGTCAACATGCTTGGCTAAGTGGTGCTATGGGCGGCATGATGCTGGCTGTCATGACACGCGCCAGCCTTGGTCATTCAGGTCGGGAATTGCGCACAACTTGGCGCGAGATCTTCATCTACAGTATGATCCTGATCGCATCTTCAATTCGTGTCATTGCGGCTTTTCCGTCTCCCGATTTTCTGCTGCATATCGCCGCCACAGCTTGGATTCTGGCCTTCACCGGGTTTGCCATACTATATTCCCCTGTGCTGTTCACAAAATCCAAGAGTTAAGGCAAAGCGGGTTCAGGCCAAATCCAAGACCAGTGCCTCCGAACCACGGATCACCTGTAGGGCGGTTGCACCATACTCTTGCGGTTTTTCACTAAGTTCAGGGAAAATTTCAAGCAATTCATTAAGCGTGTCGTGCTCCAAAAGATCCAGTGCCTGCCTTCCCGGGAAAAAGCTTTCGGTCCGGACACCTTCAGACGTTATGATCTGATGTTGATCAAACATGATATGCACATATGTCACGCAAGCGCGGGGTGTCTGGTGGATTGTTTTGCCATTCACAAGCGCGATGGCTGGAACCAATACTTCTTCTCGCCCGAAATACAGTTGCGCCTGCCAACCTGTCAGCCGGACTCTGTGCTGAGGAGAAATTGAAAGATCGCGTCTGGCGCCCAATGTTCCTTTGCAAATAGTAACAGGCGCTAGGTTATGGAACCCTTTCACACGCCTTTTTGCGGCCCAGGCAACCAATTGAACACCATTGTCAGCGGTGATCACCGGATCTCCGACGGAGATATCCTCAACGTTGCGCAACCCTGCCGGGGTTTCAATCTGTGTTCCCGCTGAGAAACAAACCTGGCCGCGGGTATGGGGCGCCTGGGTGGCATTTCCATTCTCATCGATCTGAACAGAGGTACTGCCGACGTTGGTCGCAAGCGTCGTAGACGTCGTGCCGCTGGCATGGCCGTTCGTCGCAGTGATCGTGCCGCCACTCCCCAGCGTGTAAAAATTCAGAACATCGTTCGGGGACGCCGAAGTATCTGTCAGCGCAATACCTTCAAAGTTCCGGTTCCCGTTGCTGGTTGGTGCGGTTATCCGAAAGTTCAGAGCATTGCCGTCAAAAACATAAACCGTTCTGCCACCGCCCGCCGGGAAGGTTTCGACAGCAGGATCAGTAAGCGAAAACTGAAGCCCTTGTCCCCCACCCTGCTGATACAGTGAAAGGCGAAAATCAGCCGGATTTTCCCCGGGATTCAGGGTGACTTCGACGAACTCCTGCGTCGAAGAACTATTCGCATAATTGTTCGAATAATGCAGCTCACTGATATAGGCCACGCACTTAATCCTGCACTCATTACTTTGCTCTCAACCTGCGCGGCGCATTTTTTGCGCTCTGTCAGCAGATTGCTAAGCAATGAATCAACTTACAGGTGATAAGTCAAACGAAAAGCCCCGCGAAAAATCGCAGGGCTTTGAATTTTTGAACTATTTTCGCGCTTACGCAGCGAGAGCAGCCTGTACTTTTTCAACGATTGTGCCGAAAGCTTCTGGTTCGTTGACCGCGAGGTCAGCCAGAACTTTACGGTCAACTTCGATGCCAGCCAGTGTCATGCCGTTGATGAAACGGGAATATGTCAGGCTTTCGTCGTGTGAACGCACAGCAGCGTTGATACGCTGGATCCACAGCGCGCGGAAGTTCCGTTTCCGGTTCTTACGGTCGCGTGTTGCGTATTGGTTCGCTTTATCAACAGCTTGGGTTGCGGTACGGAACAAACGGCTCCGTGCACCATAGTAACCTTTGGCTGCTTTGACGATTTTCTTGTGACGGGCGTGAGTGACGGTGCCACCTTTAACTCGGGACATATCAGATTCTCCTTAGCGAGCGTATGGCATCATGGACTTGATGATTTTCTCATCAGGTGCCGACAACGTTGTGGTGCCGCGTGCGTTACGCAGGAATTTGTTGGTGCGTTTGATCATGCCGTGCTGTTTACCAGCCTGGGCAGCGACAACGCGACCTTTTGCCGTCACTTTGAACCGCTTTTTGCAGCTCGATTTTGTCTTCATCTTTGGCATTTCCGTCTCCTCTTAGGGCGGTGGTTAAGCGCGACTCGGCATGCCATCCAAGGCCGGTCACACAGTAGAAAGGGCCGTATAGGTGCAAATCAGGGATTCCGCAAGCCTGAAAAACAGGGAAATTCCCCAGATTTTGCGCCACCGTAATCTTATGGCTGCGCACTGTAAATCAGGCTTTGTTCACAAGGCGCAACCCGCAGAATATTTGTGGTGCCCGGAATGTTAAACGGCACGCCTGCGGTGACAACAATCTGGTCTTGCGTGGTGGCGATACCACTGTCCACAGCCGCCTGCGCCGCAGACAGAACCGCCATTTTAAACCGGTCCACTCCAGCGGTCATCATACAGTTCGTTCCCCAAGAAAGACACAACCGGCGCGCCGTTTTTTCCAAAGGCGTCAGGGCAATGATTGGAACACTCGGACGCTCACGTGCCACCAAGAGGGCCGTCGTGCCCGATTGGGTAAAGCAGCAAATTGCTTTAATCTCAGTTGTTTCAGCAATCTCACGCGCCGCCACAACGATCCCATCCGCGACGGACGTGCGTTCGACTTTGCGTGACGCATCAATCACCTTGCGATAGGTCGGGTCATTCTCAACCTCAATCGCCACATTGTTCATAGTGGTCACGGCCTCGACCGGGTAACTGCCCGCGGCAGATTCCGCTGACAGCATGATCGCATCCGTGCCTTCATAAATCGCGGTTGCCACGTCGGACACTTCTGCACGGGTCGGCACAGGGCTTTCGATCATGCTTTCCAGCATTTGGGTCGCTACGATCACCGGTTTCGCCGCCGCACGACAGGCCCGGATCAGACGTTTCTGGATCGGCGGCACCGCATGCACCGGCAGTTCAACCCCCAAATCGCCACGGGCCACCATGATTCCATCAGACACCGCCAAGATGTCATCAAAGGCTGTCACAGCCGCAGGTTTCTCGATCTTGGACAGAACCGCCGCCCGGCCTTTGGCCAAATCACGTGCTTCCTGCACGTCTTCGGGACGTTGCACAAAAGACAACGCCAGCCAGTCCACACCAAGTTCGCAGACATATTCCAGATCAGATCTGTCTTTGTCTGAAAGTGCGGCCAGCGGCAGAACCACATCCGGCACATTTACGCCCTTCCGATTAGAGATCTCTCCCCCAACGGCAACGGTACAATTCGCAAAATCATCCCCACAATCATCAACGGTCAGACGGATCTTGCCGTCATTCACCAGAAGGGAAGAACCGGGCGTTAGCGCCTGGAAAATCTCAGGATGTGGCAGGCGCACGCGGGTGGCATCGCCATCCGCCTCATCCAGATCAAAACGGAACTTCGCACCTTCTTCCAGCTCATAGAAATCCTCAGCGAACACACCACAACGCAGCTTCGGCCCCTGAAGATCCGCCAGGATAGCAATCGGACGGCCACAGTCTTTTTCCACCTGACGGATTATCGCGTGGCGTTCTCCGATTTCATCCTGGGTGCCGTGACTCATGTTCAGGCGAAACACATCTGCGCCCGCTTCAAACAGCGCGCGGATCATTTCATAATCATTTGACGCAGGCCCAAGGGTCGCCACGATTTTCACATTGCGCATCCGTTTCATAACCTGCTCCTTAAACATGGGCGTTCACCGCCTTTTGATATCGCTAACGGCGTTATAAAACCAAACACGCCCTGGCTGCAACTGGCGCATCCGCGACAGATTGCTTAGAAGGTGCCTAACCCAAAGCAATGACTGATTCATGACAAACCACTCTGCCATCACCCCCGCAGCCTTCACCACCATCGGCGCAGACCGTCCGTCGCGCTGGGTGATCACCTGCGATCACGCAACAAACAAAGTGCCTGCCGACATCAATGGCGGTGATCTTGGCCTGCCTGCGAAAGATATGAACCGCCACATCGCCTATGATGTGGGTGCGGATGGGGTCAGCACGCGTCTGGCAGAACTGTTGGATGCCCCTTACGTGCGCAGCGAATTTTCCCGTCTGGTGATCGACCCGAACCGGGGCGACAATGACCCAACGCTTGTGATGAAACTTTACGATGGGTCCATCATCCCGGCAAACCGCCATGTGGATGCGGATGAGGTTCAGCGCCGCCGCGAAACCCTACACAAACCCTATCATGACGCCGTGTCCGAGGTGATTGCACGCCGGGAACAACCGCTGATCTGCGCCATCCACAGCTTCACCCCGCAACTGAAAGGCGGCGATATGCGCCCCTGGCATGTGGGTGTTCTGTTCGCAGAAGATGACCGCCTGGCCCGACCTTTCCTGGATCTGATCTATCAGCAAGATGACATCTGCACCGGCGAAAACGAACCCTACGGCGGCCACCTGCCCGGTGATGCGCTGGATCGTCACGCCATGCAGCCCGGTCACCCGAATATTCTGATTGAGGTCCGCAACGATCTGATCGAAACTGAAACACAGCAAAAGGCCTGGGCAACCCGCCTGGCCCCCATCCTGCAACAGGCGCTGATCAACAGCGGCCTTTAAGGAGCCATGACCATGGACGACCAAACCCGCCTTGAAATCGAAGCCGCAGCCTTTCGCCGTCTGCAAAAACACCTGATGGAAGACCGCCTGGATGTGCAGAATATCGACATGATGAACCTCGCCGGTTTCTGCCGCAACTGTCTCGCGCGCTGGTACCAGGAAGCCGCTGTTGAGCGCGGTATTGAGATGGACAAAGAAGAAGGTCGCGTGGCGTTCTACGGCATGTCCACAGCAGAGTGGAAAGAAAAATACCAGTCTAACGCAAGCCCAGCGAAACAGGCCGAGTTTGAGGTCGCATTTGCGGAAAACGTGCTGAAAGAAAAAAGCTGATCAAGATTGCGGGGGCCACGGGCCCCCGTTTTCTTATGCGCTGATACCTTTGCGGATTAACGCCTCAATCTCTCCGGCTTCCAGCCCCAGACCTTCCAGAACCGCCCGGCTGTCCGCCCCGGCTTCCGGTGCCGCGTTGTTCACCACAGGCGTTGCCTCCCCCGCGATAAACCCGGCGCCCGGCAGGCGCAGATCATTGCCGACGTCCTGCAACACTGCCCGCCCAGTTAGCTGCGCTTCTTGCAGGGTTTCCTCAATATAGCGCACGCGCGCGGCAGGCACATGCGCGGCGTTTAACAGATCTTCCCACTCTGCGGCAGTCTTTTCCTTCAGGCGCGCTTCAA
Source organism: Halocynthiibacter sp. (assembly GCF_049608145.1). NCBI lineage: Bacteria > Pseudomonadati > Pseudomonadota > Alphaproteobacteria > Rhodobacterales > Paracoccaceae > Halocynthiibacter > Halocynthiibacter sp. The sequence goes on along the minus strand of NZ_JBMYXF010000001.1, from coordinate 97,523 downwards.
GCCAGGCTTCATCCTCAGCCACACGTTCACCCAAAGCCGCACGGGGCGTTGCTGCGATCGCCTCTGCCCGCGCTTCATCTCCCAGGGCCGCCATCAGATCCGCAGCCTGCGCATTGGTATAAGCCCCGACCATCAACGTGCCTTCCGCCGTTTCGTAAGCCCCGTAACAGGCGTATTCCTTGTCCCGATTGCCATTCGGGCGCGGGGCCTGGCCCGTGGCCTGACATCCGACCACATTCGCGGACATCAGCATCAGGGCCGCATCCAGCATAGACACATCAATCACCGCGCCCTGCCCGATACGTTCCCGCGCAAACAGCGCCGATGAAATCGCCATGGCCGCCTGCAAGCCTGTGCCGTAATCCACCACCGGCGGGCCGATACGCACAGGGCCGCTGTCTTGCGTGCCATTGCTGGCCATCATGCCTGAAAACGCCTGAATAACATTGTCATAGGCCGGATCATTTGCCTTCGGCCCGGTGCGACCAAAGCCGGACAACATACAGTAAATCAGCTTGGGGTTATGCTGCGCCAGTTGTTCCGGCAAAAGCCCCAGATCTTCCAGACAATGACTCGTGTAATTCTGCACAACGACATCGGCACTGGCGACAAGTTTTGCAAACACCGCCTGGCCCTCCGGCGCTTTCAGGTCCAACAGCAGGGATTTTTTCCCGCCCGCATGGGCCTGATATCCCAACCCGTAACCGCGCGCATTGCCCCCGGCATCCGCCCCTTCAGCCCGTGTCATATCCGGCTTGTCTGGCGCCTCGATCTTGATAACCTCTGCCCCCATCGCCCCTAGTTGATGGGCGCAGAACGGCCCGGCATAGACATGGGTCAAATCCAGAACCCGAACACCTTCCAGAAACCGCATAGCACATCCTCCCCGCGCTGCATTTCACAGCGAGGCTCGGCGCATTTTCACGGGTGATCTGTCCTGTTTACGGCAAAGTTCGCGACACCCGTACCCTTCTTGCAAGGTAGCCACATGCCGCACTGATCCGCCTGATAGTCTGACAACACTATGGCGAAACAGAACCATCCTGCCTTTCACGCTGCATCTGCGTCAACTCGCGCATTGACATAGGTGTCGCCATCCAGAACGACAAAATACTTTTCTCTCCGCTTGTCACAGGCAGACCGGCATGAAGACTCATAGGGTGAATACCCGTACTTCCCCCAGGCATATTCTGCCAGACGACCAGACGACCGGCTTTTGGATGAACGCTGGTGCCCAGTCGCGGGAACTCTGTCATCCCCCCCTCAAAGTCATCGTTCAGATAGAGAATACCAGTGTAAATTCGCACAAGAGGCCGGGCTCTCTTGCTCTCGATGCCATCCCGAAAAGAGCACGCATCAATGTGCTGTTTATATTCCCCCCCGGTCTTGTAGTGAAGCAACGCTGGTTCTTCACAGAGTTCCTCAGGGAGATTTAACAGCGCAGTCACACGCTCACGCAGTTTATCGACAAATGCGTTCTCCCCGACAGCGAACCGCTTTTCTTTCGACGAACGATACTCCGTCTTCACTTTCTCATCAGTAAGCCCAATTTTCGCTTCTGCAAAAGCCCTCGGGTCAAGGCCATTCAGAAAGACCTGCAACTTTTCTGGCCTTACAAAATCATCAACATAGCCAAGCAGAGGGTTCAGGGACAAAATTTTTATGCGTTCCAACAGATCCGCTTGTTCCGGGACTGCAGTCACAGATTGCTCTGACATAGATGGACCTCATAACTCTGATAAAATGCCCCTTAACCAGACCGGCAATACGCAGATTGTCAAGGGCAACACATGTATTGAATATGAAGAAACCCTTCTGCTTTGCACAGCAGCTTGTTTCAACCAGGCCAAGCGTCCCCTGAGGGCTGCGGGGTGTCACAGGCGCAATATATCCGCTTGCGCAACACGGGTGGGCGGGAGCAGCCCGAAGGGGACGCTCCCACCGGTCTTATCAGATCGCGGACTTGCGCATCTCATCAATATAGATCTCGCGCAGACGTGGGGCCACAGAACCTGGCGTGCCATCGCCCAGCGCCACGCCGTCGATCTCAATCACAGGCATAACAAAGGCTGACGCTGACGTCGTAAACGCCTCATCCGCGTCTTTCGCTTCCTCAATGGTGAACAGACGTTCTTCCACTTCCATCTGCGCTTCACGCGCAAAGCGCAGAACTGCCTCGCGCGTAATCCCATGCAGAATGTCATTGGACAGCGGGCGTGTGATGATCTTGCCGCCTTTGACGATATAGGCGTTGTTCGATGTGCCTTCGGTCACATGACCATCTTCAATCAGCCAGGCATCATCACAGCCTGCCGCTTTCGCCATCATCTTCGCCATGGACGGGTACAGCAGTTGCACGGTTTTGATGTCACGACGGCCCCAGCGGATATCATCCACGGAAATGATCTTCGCGCCCTTTTTCGCCACAGGGTTATCCGCAAGACCCGGCTTGTTCTGGGTGAACAGAACCAGCGTCGGTTTCGTTTCTGCACCCGGGAAAACAAAATCACGGTCGCCATCAGCCCCACGGGACACCTGAAGATACACCAGACCTTCATCAATCCCATTGCGCGAGACCAGCTCACGATGGATCTCAAGCAGTTCTTCCGGCGTGCAGGGGGCAGCCATATCCAGCTCGCCCAAAGACCGCCACAGACGCTCCACATGCCCGTCATAGGCAATCAGTTTTCCGTCAAGAACGCTGGTCACCTCATAGACCGCATCCGCAAACAGAAAACCGCGATCAAAGATGGAAACCTGCGCTTCTTCTTCCGGCAGATACTGCCCGTTAACATAGACTGTGCGGCTCATGTGATTACCCCCAAAGTGCGACCTCGGGTGCGTGGACCCCGGCCTCGTCAAATTTCAATGCGTGATCTCGGTCTTCCGCCAACAGAAGCGGCCCGTCAAGATCTGTCACCATCGCACCCTGCGCAACAATCTGCGCCGGCGCCATGGCCAGGGATGATCCGACCATACAGCCGACCATCACTTTATAGCCATCCGCAAGGGCAGCTTCGCGCAGTTTCAGGGCCTCGGTCAGGCCACCGGTTTTATCCAGCTTGATGTTGATCACATCGTATTTGCCTTTCAGCCCGGCCAGACTGCCACGGTCATGACAGCTTTCATCCGCACAGACCGGCAGCGGGCGCTCAATCTCAGCCAGCATATCATCCTGACCGGCTGGCATTGGCTGTTCAACCAATTGCACGCCAAGACGCACAAGATGTGGGGCGAGTTCTGAGTACACCTCAGCAGACCAGCCTTCATTCGCATCGACAATGATGTTGGATTTCGGCGCACCCGCACGCACGGCTTCAAGCCGTTTCATGTCGTCTTCCGTGCCAAGTTTAATCTTCAACAATGGGCGATGTGCATGTTTCGCCGCGGAAGCACGCATTTGATCCGGTTCCGCCAAAGACAGCGTATAAGCTGTGATCTCAGGCGTTGGGACCGCAAGACCGGCCAGTTCCCAAGCGCGTTTGCCCGCACGTTTGCATTCCAAATCCCAAAGCGCACAGTCCACCGCATTCCGCGCGGCCCCTGCAGGCAGAAGATCATAGAGATCCTGGCGCGTGAAACTGTCGGGCAAACCGTTGATTTCCGCCGTCACAGAGTCCAGCGTTTCATCATAACGCGCATAGGGCACACATTCGCCCCAGCCTTTGTGGGAGCCATCATCAAGATGACAGGTCAGAACCCGCGCCTCTGTGCGCGAGCCCCGTGAGATTGTGAACACTTCCGCCAAGCGGAAGGTATCGGCTGTGACAAATCTTTTCATGCGACTGTCTTACAGTGCATTCAAAGCGTCGACCAGACGTGCCGCACCCTGACGGAACGGATCCACCGCAGGCAGGCCCATTTTGCTTTCAACGTCTGCCAGATAGGCCACCGCATCGTCTTCGGACAGGTGCTGTGTGTTCACGGAGATACCGACAACCTGACAGTTCGGGTTGGACATTTTCGCCATAGGCAGCGCGATTTCACGCAGCGCTTCCAGCGTTGGCACATCACGGCCCGGCAGACCACGCATGTGATCGCGGGTTGGTTCGTGACACAGGATCAGCGCATCGGGCTGACCACCGTGGATCAGTGCCATGGTCACACCGGAATATGAGATGTGGAACAGGCTGCCCTGGCCCTCAATGTGGTCCCAGTGATCCTCGTCATTGTCAGGCGTCACATATTCCACAGACCCCGCCATGAAGTCGGCAATCACCGCATCCAAAGGCACACCATCACCGGTGATCAGAATGCCGGTCTGACCGGTCGCGCGGAAGGAAGAATTCTGGCCACGGGCCTTCATTTCCTTATCCACAGCCAGGGCTGTATACATTTTTCCCACAGAACAGTCTGTGCCAACCGCCAGGCAACGCTTGCCTTTGCGCTTCACACCATTTGCGATCGGATATTCCACCTCAGGCACGCGCACGTCATGCAGTTCCTGACCACAAGCCTTGGCCACAGCCACCAGATCTTCTTCGTCGCGCAGCAGGTTGTGCAGGCCGGACGCCAGGTCAAAACCTTCTTCCAGCGCCTGAACCAAAACCTTCTTCCAGGCTTTGGAAATCACGCCGCCCCGGTTGGCAACGCCGATCACCAGGGTTTTCGCGCCAGCCGCTTTGGCTTCTTCCAGGGTCATGTCGGTCAGGCCAACATCGGCACCGCAGCCTTCCAGACGGAACTGGCCAACGGCATTATCCGGGCGCCAGTCTTTGATGCCCTGGGCCACTTTCGCAGCAAGCTGATCCGGTGCGTCACCGAGGAAAAGGAGATAAGGCGTTTTGATCATGAGAGCCCCCAAAGAGTGTATGTGACCGGTTCCCCGGTTGTGTAGCTGATGCAGTATCCTCCCGCCTCACGCGAATTTCTTCGCAAGATGTGCTGCTTTTTCAGGATCAACGGTGGAATTTCCGGCATTTTCCGTAAATCACTCGAAGATTCTTTCACAAAATCGAAGCTCAGGTTCGGATTTTACGAATCTTCCCGCAATAACGACGCATTCTTGCGTGGCCCTGCTCAGGATATGCTACTCGATCCCATAAACAGGATATCGGGGGGGCCACATTGCAGAACAGTGACGGCCAGAAACTCTTCGCAGGTGGTGCTTTGTCAGGCCACCTGGCTTTTCCAAAAAGAATTATATTACACATCGGGTGATGTAAATTTCGACAATCTTACATCGACAAAAACACTGTTTTGTACGAACTGCAATACAGTGCATTTGTCTGTAGAAACTTCCGCCAATTGATCAGCTAGAGGCTAAGGCATCTTTTTCGACGTCTGATAATAGTTAACCAGTCGCAAAAACATAATCCCCCAAATCGGGAAGAGCATACAGGTAATAGTTGAAAGAGTAAGCATAGTATCCACCATTCCCGCGCTCATGTATTCAAGCTCTGCTTTTCCTCTAATCCAGAGTGATTTGGAAATACAATACGCCAGCGTAAAGTGAACAATGGAGAACCCCCAAAAGGCTAAGTCGAACCCTTCATAATCGTACTGCGCGGGATCTTTCCCGTGTTCTTGTGCCTGTTGTATTTTGAACAAGATGATGAGGGGCCAAACCATGTTCGCGAACGGAACGAACCAAGATATTGGCAGAGAACAGAATTTTCGTCTTGAGGCAGGTTCGTTTTGAGTGGCGCTATAGATGCGAAATGACCAGATCGCTATAACGACACCCAGCACCATCATGGTGGAACAAAAGGCCATCCAGCAATAGAAGCGGCTCATGACATCACCCCAAGGGCGATAGAAAGGTATTTCGCCAGACAAAACTGAATTCAGAGCTATTTCCTGGCGCGCTCCGTGAAATGAAGACAGGCCCCAAACTGATCCCCGAACCCATCCCTCAAAGCGCAACCCCAAGAGGATGAAAACGGTTCCAATAACACACAACACTTTGATACTAAAACGTAAACTCACTACATATTCCTAATTACACTACCGATTACCCCTGCACTTTCAGCTCAATCTATCTCAGGATGGCCGGCTATACTAGGGTGGCTCCCTATCAATTAGGATGTTCCGATGAAAATTACCCGTTAAACATACACAGTAATCACCACCAGCACTAAGCGCGGCGCGCTGGCCCAACACACCTGCACAAACGGAAACGGCCTGATTGGAGCTTAAAAGATATACAATCACCCGGGAATCAACCCCTGCGCGGGTTAATCTGCTGCCTGCTCTTCGGCCTCTTCCGCCGCTTCCGCCCAGGCCTCCGCCTGCATCACGCCGCCATGGGCCGCGCCAATCACGCCCATCGCCTGCATATCGACCGTGTCCTCCGGCGCGTCTTCCTGAATGCGACGGGTCACGCCCCAGACAACAACGGCGCCACAGGTCACCGCCAGCAGTACCTGCAAGCCGCGCCCATCCAAAAGCGAAATCATGTTCGGCCCGATCAGCGTACCGCCCAAAAGCCCCAGATTCAGCAAAAACACCATCGTCCCGCTGGCGGGCACAATCTGTGCAGATCTCAGCTGGTCATTGGCGTGCGCCACCAGGATGCCATAGGCGGGCAACGTCGCCGCCGCCACCAGGGCAAATCCCCAGGTCACGACAGAGGGGCGCATATCCACCGCCAACCAGACTGCCCCGACGATCCCCGCCAATGCCAACCCAATCACAACAAGCCGCCGATCCATCCGGTCCGACAGCCAGCCCATCGGGTATTGCAACACGGCCCCCGCAATCAGCGCCACCACCAGCGCGCCCCCCGCCTGGGCATTGGTGAACCCCTGGCGCAGGGCGTATAGCGGCAGGGAAATATACCAGGCCGCCACGGCAAAGCTCATCAATACAATCCCGATCACCGCCATGGGCGAGACCTTCATCAGTTTTGGCACGGGCATACGTTCCGGCGCTTCATATTCCGGTGCGCGGATGTTGCTTAACAAAAGCGGTACGATCGACAGGGAAATCAGGATCGACACGAGCGCGAACAACAGGTTCCCCGACGGGTCCGGCAGACCCACCATCGCCGTGCCCACCGCGGGACCCGCCAGTTGGATCACCAGATAAACCGACAACACCTGCCCGCGAATTTTATTGTCGGATTTGGCATTCAACCAACTTTCGCTAATCACATAAAGCCCCGGATAACAGAACCCGCCCAGAAACCGCATGGCGGACCAACTGAAAGGATCGCCGGTCAAAAGGTGAATAATCGCAGCAATAGACACGAGTGAGGCCAGCGCCGAGAACGCCCGGATATGCCCGACCTTCTCAATCAAGCGCGGTGCCACAATCGTGCCAATCAGCGCGCCCAGCGGATAAGCCCCCTGCATGAGCGAGATCGTCAGATCACTAAACCCAAGCCCCGCACCCCGGATCGTCAGCAAAGTCGCCAGCAACCCATTGGCCACCATCAACATCATCATGGCCGCAAACAGGGCCCAGTTTTCAAGCAGTGCGCGTTTCATGAATGTCCCGGATATCGTGAAGTTTTATCCGGTTCTCGCAGGGACTAACTGACAGGTCGCCTCTGTTTCCGACATGGGGCGTGGCGGTTTTAGATGCAGATTTCACCGTAAGTACTATGAACAACATCCACTCCAGCCCAAAGTTATATCACGGGTGGGATCGGTTGAGGCCGTCCATCATAAGAATCTGCTTTGGGCTGGCCCATAACTGGAGACAGAGGCTGCCCGATACAGCCAAAGATCGGAGGCGCCCAAACAAAATCACGATACGAACAAGGTGGCTGAAGGCGCTTATACTCATTGCGTTTGGTCACCTCATAGCGCGAACAGCTACTTAGGAGAATGACTAGAGAAATTCCCAGAAATGTGAATCTCATGATCATCTTTATTCCTTTTTCTCCTAAGGCGACCAGATTCTTCTGACAGCAACCCAATATTAAACAACGTACCACTCTCTGATGCCCTGTAAAGTGCTGCACCTGCAAAATCCACTTGATGCTACGCACGCAATATTCTACCGATAGCGCAACGCAATGCGAAACATCATTACCAGGAGAAACGCCATGTCCTTCCGCCTGCAACCCGCCGCCCCTGCCCGTCCAAACCGTTGTCAGCTTTTCGGGCCTGGCTCTAACACCAAACTGTTCGCCAAAATGGCCGCCAGTGCAGCGGATGTGATCAACCTTGATCTGGAAGACAGCGTTGCGCCCTCCGACAAAGACTCTGCGCGGGCAAATGTGATCGAGGCGATCAACACGATTGATTGGGGCAATAAAACCCTAACCGTGCGCATCAACGGCCTTGATACCCCTTGGTGGTATCGCGATGTTGTCGATATTTTGGAACAAGCGGGCGATCGTCTGGATCAGATCATGATCCCAAAAGTTGGCTGTGCAGCAGATGTTTACGCCGTTGACGCGCTGGTCACCGCGATTGAAGCCGCGAAAGGCCGCAGCAAACGCATCAGCTTTGAAGTCATCATCGAATCCGCCGCAGGCATCGCGCATGTGGAAGAAATCGCCGCATCTTCCCCGCGTATGGAAGCCATGAGCCTGGGTGCCGCAGATTTCGCAGCCAGCATGGGCATGCAAACCACGGGCATCGGTGGCACGCAGGAAAATTACTATATGCTGCGGGGCGGCGAAAAGCATTGGTCCGATCCTTGGCACTGGGCCCAAGCCACGATTGTCGCCGCCTGTCGTACACATGGCGTGCTGCCCGTGGATGGTCCCTTTGGCGATTTCTCAGATGATGAGGGTTACATCGCCCAAGCAAAACGGTCTGCCACTTTGGGCATGGTTGGCAAATGGGCGATCCACCCGAAACAAATCGCGCTGGCAAACGAAGTCTTCACCCCAAGTGAAGAAGCCGTGACCGAAGCACGTGAAATCCTCGCGGCAATGGAACAGGCCAAAGCCAACGGCGAAGGCGCAACCGTCTATAAAGGCCGCCTTGTAGACATCGCGTCCATCAAACAGGCCGAGGTGATTGTCGCCCAATCCGAGCTGATCGCGAATAGCTAAGATTTCAAATGATAGGTTAATGCATATTGTATCAGGCCGGACACATGTTCTGGCCTGATGTCATTTACGGTCGAAAACAACACCGCGCGATTGCCATCAAAACGATACTGCGCCTCATGCCACGACCGAAAAGCCGGGATCACCTGGCTTTGGCAATGCGCGAATAAGGCAAAGTCACCCGACTTGTGAAGGCCCAGACGCAATGTCGTTGCAGCCTTGCGATCAGGCGTCAGATAGGCCGGTTGTCCCCAACGTAAAGTTTCTTCCAACCGGCCAATCTCGGGCAGATTATGCGCCACATCAAAAATGATGCGACGCAACTGCAAAAGCCCCTCAACGACCCGATCAGGGAACATATCAAAGGCCTCTTTCACTTCTACTGATTGGAAATCAGGCAAGTGGCACACAGATATCTGTCAGCAGATCTTCCGGCGCAACTTCCATCGGGGAATTCAGGTAGATCTCATAACATGGTGCATCTGCAGGATCGCGACCTGATGTCGCCAACCATTCACCAAACAGATATTTATAAGCCGTTTCAAGCCCCGCATAAGGGCCTTTGAAACGCAGACGGGCAATATCTCCCCCATCGACAAACAACACATCCATACCTTCTGGCACATCGGCACCCGGCGTCAGGATGAAAGCAGCATGGGATCGCAATTCAGCCTCGGCCACAACGCTGGGGTCATCGTGATACATGGCCAAAACACCCCGCACATTTGGCCAGTATCCCCGGCTTTCGGCAATTGCGAAGATCTTTTCAAATGCATGGCCAATTTCCATATAGGGCCCGCGATGTTCCAGCGCCGCCAGACGCATGTCCTCAGTCTTATCAATTTCAACAGTATACACGGTTTCATGTCCTTTCAGATCCGGACGGGGTCGCCCAACTGGCACCCCGCGTTTGCGAAACTGAAGAGGCGTAAATCCGAAGGTTTTACGAAACACCCGCGAAAAGCTTTGACTGTTCTGATAGCCAACCTCGAGGGCGATTTTCGCCACAGGCCAGTCTTTTTTCAAAAGCCAGCACGCCGCGCGATACATGCGTAAACGCAGCACTGCATCATGACAGGTTTCACCGGTCATTGCATGAAAGACCCGGTGCCAATGAAAGCGGCTCATGGCGGCGACATCCGCGAGCTTGTCCAGTGACAGATCCCCGCCCGGATTATCGTGAATGTAATCCAGCACCCGCAGAATGCGTTTTTCATAGGCGTTCGGCGTCATTAGCTGATTCATTGTCTGCTCCTCAGTTTCGAAACCGTCGTGCCACGATCTTACACGACAAATCTTGCTGAGTTACAGATCTATTCTGCTTATTCCCAGCCCGCCTTACAGGCCCCGCCGGACATGCATGCACGCACCTGGCGCACATTTGAACGTGTCGCCGGATAACTACCGCCCGGGCAATCCCCGGTGGTGAAATCATACCCATCATCGGTTTTGCGCAGGAAATAGATCATGTCTTCACTGTCCTGTTCCGCAGTGCGTGTTCCGATATCATCACAGACATCAATATTTGGCCAAAGGCGACAGCTCTGACGAAATTCAATCTCTTCGTTAAACGCAGTTCTGAACCCGCGTCGCCCGGCAACTTGGCCTTCGAATTGTGCAATGTACGATTTATATTCGAAATCATGCTGACCTTCGGCCTCGCGGCCCAGTTCCCATGGTTGTTCCTGAACCGTGGCGCGCCCAAGTACAATAACATAGGTGTCATCCGCTGCATCTGCCGCCTGAAAATTGCTGGCAACATCCGCAGGCATACAGCTAAGTGCAAAAAGGGGGGCCGCGGAAACAGTCACAACACCCGCAAAGACAGCAGCAAACAAAAAACCGATACGCATAACAAAATCCTTCTGTGGTCTTGTTTTAATGTCGGCCTGCCGGGTGATTCCAACAAGGGGGAGAAGGCATCACGCTTTCCCCGGGCCAGCCAGAAACCTATACTTTCAAGACCTTCCTTGCCCAAAGCCCCCATTCACCGGCAGAATAACACCGCACGTTTGGCATGATCCTGCGACCTCAGTTGCAAATTTCCTTCCCCGGCGTCATATAGGTGTTTGAACCCGCATTGCGCGGGAAATCCGGATGTTTAACAGGGGCACCCATGGCCAACTATCTTGAATTCGAAAAACCTCTGGCAGAAATCGAAGCCAAAGCGAGTGAACTGCGCGCTATGGCGCGGGCCAGTGAAGATAAGGTTGATATCGAAGACGAAGCAGCGGCGCTGGATCAAAAGGCGACCGACATGCTCAAATCGCTTTACGCGGATCTGAGCGCCTGGCGCAAATGTCAGGTCGCACGTCACCCCGATCGCCCACATTGCATTGATTATGTCGACGCGCTGTTCACCGAATTCACACCCCTTGCCGGTGACCGGAACTTTGCCGATGACCACGCCGTCATCGGTGGTTTGGCCCGGTTTGACGGTCAGCCTGTGATGATCATTGGCCATGAAAAAGGCAATGACACCAAATCCCGCATTGAACGTAACTTTGGCATGGCCCGCCCGGAAGGGTATCGCAAAGCGATCCGCCTGATGGAAATGGCTGACAAATTTGGCATCCCAGTAATCGCACTTGTCGATACGCAGGGCGCATACCCCGGCAAAGGCGCAGAGGAACGCGGTCAATCTGAGGCCATCGCACGTTCCACCGAGAAATGCCTGCAAATCAAAGTGCCTCTGATCTCTGTGATCATTGGCGAAGGCGGATCCGGCGGCGCTGTGGCTTTTGCAACCGGCGATAAGATCCTGATGCTGGAACATTCCGTTTATTCCGTGATCTCACCGGAAGGCTGTGCATCGATCCTGTGGAAAGATGCGGGCAAAATGCGGGATGCGGCCGAGGCCCTACGCCTGACCGCCCAAGATTTGGAAAAACTGGGCGTGGCTGATGTTGTCATCCCGGAACCCCTTGGCGGTGCGCAACGTGACCGCACAGGCACAATGGAATCTGTTGGCCGTGCGATTGCCGAACAGCTGAAAACCCTAGGCAAGAAAAAGCCTGCCACGCTGATCAAAGATCGTCGCAAGAAATACATAGATCTTGGCGACAAGGGCCTTGCGGCCTGATCTAAAAATCAGACACGACACATTCCCCCGGCCCTTGGTCGGGGGTTTCTGTTTCCGCCCGAAATGCCTGTTATTACGGCCTGCCATTGCCTTTCTGTGTCTCAGCACCTAGCTTATCCAATGTGATCTGACAAAACCGGAGTTCCCATGTTCAGAACCCTCAGTGCGGCGTTACTTGCAAGCGTTATGATCCTGCCCACGGCTGCGCAATCTGAAGGGCTTGCGGGCTCTTATTTGGCGGCACGTCAGGCCAGCTTTTATTCCGACTATCAGCAAGCCGCTGATTGGTATATCCGCGCCATAACACAAGATCCGGAAAATCCCATCCTGCATGAAAACGCCCTAACCGCATGGATCGGGCTGGGAGATTTTGAACAGGCTATTGAGATTGCTGAAATTATGCGTGGCGCGGGTTTTGACACCCAGCAGACCAGCATCATTACAGTGGCGGATCTTGGTGCGCGCCAGGAATTCCAGAACCTGATCGATATCTATGAAGGCCCGGTGAACATCGGTCCGCTTGTGGATGGTCTGGTCGTGGCCTGGGCACAGGTTGGGGCCGGTCAGATGACTGTCGCCCTTGAAGGGTTTGATGCGGTTGCAGCTGATGAATCCACCCGGGCATTTGGCCTGTATCACAAGGCCTTAGCCTTGGCGCTGGTCGGTGATTACGAAGGCGCAGATGCCATCTTTTCCGGCAAGGCCGAAGGCGCGCTACCGGCCACGATCAACGGCATCCTTTCGCACGCAGAAATCCTGAGCCAACTGGAAAGAAATGACGACGCGCTTGAACTGCTAAACAGCATTTTCAGAGACTCTTCTGACCCAATCATCATCAGCATGACAGAAAAACTGGAAGCAGGCGAAGCCCTTCCGCTTTCTGTGGCAACCAGTGCATCTGAGGGCCTAGCTGAAGTGTTCTTTTCTGTCGCCGGGGTGCTGGAAAACGAGGCATCTGCAGGCTATGCACTGCTGTTCTCCAGAGTATCCGAACATCTGAACCCGGCTTCGGTTCCGGCGATGTTGCTGTCCGCATCCTTGCTGGAAGAGCTGGAACAATATGATCTCGCGAATGAGGCCTATGATCGCGTGCCACGCAGTCACCCATCATTCCACGAAGCCGAAATCGGACGTGCTGACGCCTTGCGCAAAGCCGGAAACGAAGACGCCGCGATTGAAGCATTGAAACAGCTCTCCGAAACCCGGTTTGATCTGCCCGTGGTGCACACCGCCTTGGGCGATGCGCTGCGCGCGATGGAACGTTTCGAAGAAGCATCCGAAGCCTATGACCGTGCAATCGCCTTGTTCACAGAACCCACGCCTGGACATTGGGGCGCCTATTATACCCGTGGCATCACTTTGGAACGCCAGGACCGCTGGGAAGATGCCGAAGCCGATTTTCGCTATGCGCTGGAACTGGCCCCTGATCAGCCATATGTGCTGAATTACCTTGGATATTCGCTGGTTGAAAAGCGTCAAAACCTTGATGAAGCGCTAGAAATGATTGAGAAAGCCGTCGAAAGACGCCCTGACGATGGCTTTGTCACAGATTCGCTTGGCTGGGTTCTGTACCGCCTCGGCCGCTATGACGAAGCCGTTGTGCATATGGAACGTGCGGCGGAACTTGAACCGGTTGATCCGGTTGTTTCTGACCACCTGGGCGATGTGCTATGGGCGGTCGGACGCAAACGCGAAGCAGAATTCCAGTGGCGACGCGCCCTATCTTTTGTCGACCCTGATGATGTAAACGGCGAAGCAGACCCAGACCGTATGCGCCGGAAAATTGAAGTGGGGCTGGATTTGGTTCTGGAAGAAGAAGGCAGCGAACCCCTTGCCTTGGCCGGTGAAAACAGCAGTGATCTCTGAACGCTTTGACGCGGGATTTGCCCCCGCAAAAATCAATCTAGCACTGCACATCACCGGACAGCGTGCGGATGGGTATCATCTGTTAGACAGCTTAGTGGCGTTTGCCACGGTGGGCGACCAGCTGCATGCGCAATCTTCCTCTGAATTTAGCCTGTCCATCAGTGGCACCGAGGCTGCCGGTGTACCTGAAGACGACAGCAACCTGATCCTGCGCGCAGCACGCCTGTGTGATGGTCCATCCATGCGGTTTCACCTGGAAAAACATCTGCCCACCGCATCTGGTATTGGCGGTGGTTCCTCTGATGCCGCCGCCGCTGTGCGCCTGATGAATGCCCAATTTGATCGCGCGCAGATGCTTGCACTGGGCGCGGATATCCCGATGTGTCTGACCCCGGTTACCGCCCATGTTCAGGGGATCGGGGAAAATATCACCGCAGTGCCTGATATGCCGGATATGCATGCTGTTCTAGTCAATCCACGCATTTCTGTGTCTACACCCGCCATATTCAAAGCACTGACTTCAAAAGACAATTCACCGATGTCGGAGATCCCCACGCATCCGGATGACTTTTTGCCTTGGCTTGCTGATCAGCGGAATGATCTGCAGAAACCTGCAGAGAAGCTGTTTCCTGAAATCACCCATGCCCTATCAGAGATGCAAAACACCCGCCCTGATCTAACCCGCATGTCCGGCTCAGGTGCCACCTGTTTTGCACTTTATACAACCGCAAACCAAGCCCGGGCAGCGGCACAAGATCTTCTACAGGCACACCCTGATTGGTGGGTGAAATCCTGTATTTTGGGATCGATAGAAACCCAAAATACAGGTCAGAACGGATAGACCTATCAGCGCAGGCGGGACACCACGTAATCTGCAATATCTGACAACATATCACGCAGTGCATGCGCGGGCAGAACAGACAAGGCATCTTTCGCTGTATCGGCCCATTTCAAAGCTTCGGCACGGGTGTCTTCCATCGCGTTGTGCTTTTTCAAAAGCTCCAGCGCATGTTCAAGATCACCGTCGCGCTGATCACCTTTTTCGATCGTGCGTTTCCAAAAGTCTCGCTCAGCAGCGTCTGCTTTTGCAACCGCCTTGATCACCGGCAAAGTCAGCTTACGTTCCCGGAAATCATCGCCGATATTCTTACCGGTTGCATCAGAGCCCCAGTAATCAAGCAAATCATCCACGATCTGGAAACTGATCCCCAGCGCATCACCAAAATCAAACAAGGCCTTGGTGGTTGCGTCATCTGCACCCGCAATCACACCGCCAACCTCTGTCGCGGCAGAGAACAATGCCGCGGTTTTACCACGTACAACCTGCAGATAGATGTCTTCCGATGTGGACAGATCCTGGGCTGCGGTCAGTTGCAGAACTTCGCCCTCGGCAATTGTCGCAGACGCATTTGCCAAAATATCCAAAACCCGAAGGGATCCAGTTTCAACCATCAGTTGGAAGCTGCGGGAAAACAGGTAATCACCAACCAGAACACTTGATTTATTGTCCCACAGCAGGTTCGCGGTCGGACGCCCACGGCGCTGACCACTTTCATCCACCACATCATCATGCAACAGGGTTGCGGTGTGAATGAATTCAACCGTCGCGGCCAGTTTCACATGGTGATCGCCGCCATATCCACACAGATGTGCCGCCGCAAGCGTCAGCATCGGGCGCAGACGCTTGCCACCGGCTTCGACCAGATGTGCCGTCACTTCCGGGATACGGGGGGCATGTTCAGACGCCATCCGTTTGCGGATCAGCACATTCACCGCATCCATATCATCGGCCAGAAAGCGGGCCAGGCGGTCATGCGGTTTTACGGAGGCATCCATGGGCATCAATTCTCTGTTATTTGCGGCGGAACCCTCGACATTTTCGGGTGGGTGCCGTTATCACTTCAGTATGAAAGAACTCCTGCGTACCACTGACCCGACCATTATCGCATTCGCTCAGGCGCTCCTTCAGGGGGAGGGTATAGACTGCTTTGAAATGGACGTAAATATCAGCGTTCTCGAAGGGTCTATTGGCATATTGCCGCGCCGCCTGATGGTCCGCACGGATGATCATGCCCGGGCAGAAACTATCCTGAAAGACAATGATGTCGACTTTGGAATTACAACAGCATTTTCCTGACGGTCTGACCGATGACGGTTTTTTGTCCGGCCGGTTGCAGATTCTGCAACCGCGAAAAGGATATCGCGCAGGTGCAGACCCGGTTTTGCTGGCAGCGGCCTGTCCCGCAAAGCCTGGCGACCACATATTGGAAGCAGGGTGTGGCGCGGGTGTTGCGTCACTGTGTCTGGGGTATCGCGTGAAGAACCTGACACTTACCGGTGTAGAGTTACAGGAAAAATACGCGCGGCTGGCGCAGGAAAACGCGGGGCGGAATGATCTGGATCTTACGATTTACAACGCAGATATTTCCACAATCCCTGCGGAACTGAAGGCAAAGGTCTTTGATCAGATTATCATGAACCCGCCTTTTTTCGACCGCAGCCGTGGATCGTCCGCGCCGGACGCCGGAAAGGATATCGCCCTTGCCGGGGAAACGCCGACAGAAACTTGGATTGATCTTGCCGCGCGCCGCCTGAAACCAAAAGGCTATCTGACACTGATACAGGATATCCGGCGACTGCCAGATGTTCTTGCCGCAACACTGTCGCGCCTGGGCAGCGTGGAAGTTTTGCCCATCTCAGCACGCCAGGGGCGCAAAGCACATCTGTTTCTAATGCGCGCACGCAAAGAAGGCCGGGCAGATTTTATGCTGCATTCCCCTTTGGTCACACATCTGGGCGATCAGCATTTACAGGATGCTGAAAGCTACACCGATCAGATTCGTTCGATATTGCGCGATGGATCTATGCTTAAATTTCCCTAAATTAACATCTGGGTAATAATGTTACCAAATATATCGGCGGAATATCGTTTATCGATGCACATTTTCTGCGTTGCGACGTGACACGACTCAGATTCTATGCTGCACTGAAGCTATAACTTGGTAACGGAGGATCGCCATGAGTAAGAGTTCGCATATCCAGGAACTCCACCGTAAACACCAATCTCTTTCTGAAAAAGTTGACCAGGAACAACGACATCCTGCAGCTGACCCGATTGACATCGCGGCTATGAAGAAAGAAAAACTGCGCCTCAAGGAAGAAATCTCACGTCTATCCACAGCGTGACGGTATCTGCCGGGCGGGACTGACCACGACACTCACTCGCCCCGCAGAACAGGCGTATATAAACGAAAGGGCAGCCGAAAGGCCGCCCTCTTTTTCTGCTTACTGCTTTTCTTAGACGAAAAATTGCCCGCCATTGGCAGAGATGGTTGAACCATTAATGAATTCTGCATCATCGGACACAAGGAACGTCACGCAGCGCGCGATTTCTTCCGGGGTGCCAAGGCGGCCTGCTGGGATCTGGCTGATGATTGAATCGCGCACTTTCTCAGGCACGGCCATCACCATTTCAGTGCCGATATAGCCTGGGCAAATCGCGTTGGCGGTGATACCAAAACGTGCGCCTTCCTGCGCCAGAGATTTGGTAATGCCCAGATCGCCTGCCTTGGATGCTGCGTAGTTCACCTGAGCGAACTGGCCCTTTTGACCGTTAATTGAAGAAATCGTCACGATACGACCAAACTTGCGTTCGCGCATGCCTGGCCAAATCGGGTGGGTCATGTTGAAAACACCGGACAGGTTGGTGTCGATCACTTGCTGCCACTGATCACGGGTCATTTTATGGAAAGGCGCATCGCGGGTGATGCCAGCGTTGTTGACCAAAACATCAACCGGGCCCAGTTCCGCTTCGACTGCAGCAATGCCTTCTGCGCAAGCGTCGTAATCTGCGACAGACCATTTGAACGTCTTGATGCCCGTTTCTTCAGTGAACTTTGCTGCGGCTTCGTCATTGCCCGCATAATTCGCCGCAACGGTGTAACCCGCATTTTTCAATGCCTGTGAAATGGCTGCGCCGATGCCGCGTGTACCGCCGGTTACCAATGCTGTGCGTGACATGCCTGCTCTCCCTTACAAAAATCCAGTCAGCAACTCTGTAAAACATTTACTCATGCATACGCAACAATATTTCAAAGCAAATTGCCGCATTGCAGAAATAAAAACGCCGACAGGGTTCCTGTCGGCGTGATAACATACAAATTTAAAGGTATAATGACGCCCTAGCGTTCCACGCAAAGCGCCACGCCCATACCCCCACCAATGCAGAGAGTCGCCAGGCCTTTTTTCGCGTCGCGACGCTGCATTTCAAAGAGAAGCGTGTTCAAAACACGGCAACCAGATGCACCAATCGGGTGACCGATAGCGATCGCGCCACCGTTCACATTTACGATTTCTGGATCCCAGCCCATGTCTTTGTTCACGGCACAAGCCTGGGCCGCGAAGGCTTCGTTGGCTTCAACCAGTTCCAGATCTTTTGCAGTCCAGCCCGCTTTTTCCAGCGCAATCTTTGACGCATGCACCGGACCCATGCCCATGATGGACGGATCAAGACCGGCAGTCGCGTATGATGCGATTCGCGCCATTGGGGTGATGCCGCGTTTCTGGGCGTTCTCTTCAGACATCAGCAGAACCGCCGCCGCACCATCATTGATACCGGATGCATTTGCCGCTGTGACAGACCCACCATCGCGTACAAATGCCGGGCGCAGTTTTTGCATGGCTTCCATGGTTGCGCCGTGACGGATGTATTCATCCTGATCAACGATGATCTCACCCTTGCGGGTTTTGATGGTGAAAGGGATGATTTCATCCGCAAACTTACCAGCCTTTTGTGCCGCTTCCGCCTTATTTTGCGAAGCCACTGCAAAGGCATCTTGCATTTCACGGCTGATATCCCACTGGTTTGCCACGTTTTCCGCGGTTTGACCCATGTGATAGCCGTTGAACGCATCCCACAGACCATCGCGGATCATGCTGTCGATGTATTTCACGTCGCCCATTTTATGGCCTGCACGCAGATGCGCCACATGGGGGGAAAGTGTCATGTTTTCTTGGCCACCGGCAGCCACTATTTCAGCGTCGCCCAGCATGATGTGCTGTGCGCCCAGCGCCACGGTCCGCAGACCGGACCCGCAAACTTGGTTGATTCCCCAGGCAGAGCTTTCCTTTGGTAGGCCCGCATTGATATGCGCCTGACGGGCTGGATTCTGCCCCTGACCAGCCTGAAGCACTTGGCCCAGAATGGTTTCAGATACGTCACCTTTTTCAATACCGGCACGTTCCACAATTGCTTCCAACACTGCAGCGCCAAGATCATGGGCTGGCGTGTTTGCAAAGGCACCGCTGAAGCTGCCAACAGCAGTACGAGCTGCGGATGCGATAACTACATTTGTCATGTTTTGACTCCTCCGTTTCAGACGCCACCCTGTGCAAAGACCATGAAAACAGGGTTTCCCCGGCGTGATTGCGGCGAGGTTAGGAGGAATAAAAACACAAAGCAATGCAGTTGCAGAGAAAAACTCTCTGCAACGCAGCAATTCCATACTCAATCCGGATGTTTATCAGCCACTGGACCTTTGTTCCCCGGCGTTCCGCCAAACAGGGCTTTCCATGGATGGGCTGCCAAAATAATACCCCTGCAGGCAATCCACGCCGATATCCTGCAAAATTGCGATATCATCCTGGCTTTCCACACATTCCGCCACTGTGAACATATCAAAATGACGTGCAATTGAGACAAGCGCCCGCGTCAGCACCTGATTGTCGCTGCTCTGGGCAATTCCGGTGATGAATTGTCCGTCGATTTTAATCACGTCAAAGAAGAAGTCCTTGAAGAACCGAAAAGCTGTATAGCCCGCACCAAAGTCATCTAGGGCAAATGCGATTCCCTGGCTTTGCAGATCTGCCATGAAGCTGGTGACAAGTTCGGGCATCTGCATGGCCGAAGATTCAGTGATTTCTAGGATCAAGCGTTCGCCCACGCTATCATCCGACGCAAGGCCCGCATTCAGGGCGCGGATCCAAGGCGAATATCCAATAGAACGCGCCGACATATTAACAGACAGTCGTAATCCCGGATTATCCGCCAATGCCCGCAAGCCCAGTTCAATTGCCCGGCAATCAATCAGACGCCCCAATTCATTGTCTTCAATTTCCGAGATGAATTCTTTCGCAGGAATAACACGACCGGCATCATCCAATACGCGCACCAAGCCTTCGTAAAAGGCCACCTGCCCAAGTTGATCCGTCCGAACGACCGGTTGATATGCCAGGGCAACATTGCGCTGCGCCAAGGATTTTTGAACCATCTGAAGGATATTTCGCCTGCGATGTTCAAGGACCTGAGAAAACGGGCCGCCATGCATGCCGCCATCTCCGGTATCAAAATTCAGCTCATCACTTAACATCGCCAGATCCGGCTCCATACTACCGCTACGAAAGGCAACCTGCGCGAAAACCCTTAAGGGCATATGAACATTCGCCTTTACATCAAAAATGATTTAAATTTTGTGGGCTGCATAAACCTATGGGAGACAGGGAAAAATGACAGATCGTTGCGGATGGGTTGGAATTGAATCAATTTATCTGGCTTATCATGACGAAGAATGGGGCGTTCCTGAATATGACTCGCGGGCCCTGTGGGAAAAGCTGATTCTGGATGGGTTTCAAGCGGGGCTGAGTTGGATCACGATCCTGAAAAAGCGTGATAATTTCCGCGAAGCCTTTGAAGGTTTTCATCCCGAAGTGATCGCCACCTGGGGTGAGGCAGACATTGAACGCCTGCTGCAGAACCCCGGAATCATCCGCCACCGTGGCAAGATTGCGGCGACGATTACCAATGCGCAGGCCTATCTAAAGATCCAAGAAACCCAGCCCTTCGCAGATTTTCTTTGGGGGTATTTCGACCACAAGGTCGAACAGAACAGCTGGAGCAGCCAAGCCGAAGTGCCAACAAAAGACGAACGCTCTGAACAGATCTCAAAAGACCTGAAAAAACGTGGATTTAAATTCTGCGGGCCAACGATTGTCTACGCTTTCATGGAGGCGTCGGGCTTTATGAACAACCATCTCATCACCTGCCACCGCCACAAAGAAGTGGCCGCCATGGCACGCGAAAATCAGGTGTAACGCGCGCCCTGACGGTCTAGTTCTTTGCGCACAAGTGTGAGGTCAATATCAGCCACACCCTTACCGGTTTTCACGGAAACCGCTGCAGCAATACCTGCCGCCTGGCCCGCAACCGCGCAGCAGGCCATGTTGCGCGTGGCGGCGTGGCTGGTGGTGTCGCCGCCGGTGATCCGGCCCGAGACAAGCAGGTTTTTCACCTTCTTTGGCAGAAGGTTACGGTAGGGGATCTGGAAATATCGACCCGTAGTGGGCAAAATCAAAATGCCGTATCCATCAATGAATTCCGGGAAAATGCCGACACTGTCTTCAAAGCGGCCCTGTTCGCGCACATCTTGCCCGGTCATGTTGTAAACCGTGTCGACTTTGCGCGTGTCACGGATACCAATCGACATACCAAAGTTGCGCAGGCGGATGCCTTCGCAGCCCGGCGTATAGCTGCGCAGGGCCTCAATCGCCAGCATGGCCTGTCGGCGACCTTCGATCTCATAGGTGGTCATACTATCGGGGTCGGTGCCATCACAATTCGCCATATGAATCAGGTTCATATAGGTCAGTTCACCCGTGTCATGACAGGCGCCCCAGGTGCCCGCGATGGTGTTCAGGTTGGGCGGGATCATCCCGTCTTTGATCGCTTGCGCAAAAGGTTTGTGCAGGAAAGGCGAGAACATCTCGTCCTCTTTGCCAGTGGTTTCGATATTCCATTCACCGCCACCGCCCCAATCCTGATAGGTCTGCGGATCGGCCTTAACGCCATCCATAAATTTCTGCTTATCAACGCCTGCCACGTGGAACATCACAGAGGCCGCCATCATCTTTTCCACCGGTGTGGTGAACACGGGTGCACCGGCACGTTGGGCGACATCTGCATCACCCGTGGCATCAATCACGCGTTTCGCCAGAATCGCCTCGCGCCCGGCTTTGGATTCGGTGATCGCGCCGATGATTGTATTGCCGTCCATAAGGGGTGCCACAAACTGACGGTGCAGCATGGGACGGATGTTGGGTTCATTCAGAACCATCTGATCCGCGACCAGTTTGAAACCTTCGGAATCAATCTCATAGGACAAGGATTGGCTTTCTGGCACAGCCGCGCCCATCTCTTTCGCGCGGTTTTCAAACTCGCGCGCAATTCCGTCAGACTCGACGGTTTCCTCGTGGCGGTACCAATGCATGCCTTCCACGCCAACAACCGTTAGGTTGCCACCGAAACAGCCAAACCGTTCGACCAGCGTGACCTCAACCCCGGCCCGCGCCGCCGCAAGGGCCGCCGGCAATCCACCCGGGCCCGAGCCAATCACCAACACATCGGTTTCATGGATCACATCAATTTCGCGGGCGGGTTCGGTGATTTTTCGTGTCATGGCAGGCCTCTTAGGTGGTCACACCATATGATGACCCAGGCTTGGGGAATGCAAACCAGGATGCGACTTTTGTGCCAAATTACGACACTTACGGTGTGTAATCCTCAAAGCCGGGTGTGCCTGCGGCATCAGGGTTTCGTGCCACATGGCGGCGTTTCAATAATTCGGTCGACCCACCCTTGCCGTCATGACGCCAACCTGGTGGCTTCACGGCGTAATTCCAACGGTCTTTCCACGTCAGCCCCGGTTGCCGCCAATCGCGCCAGATCGCGACCCATTCGTGAAAAGCCACGCGGATGGGGTTGAAGGTGCCGATATTATGGATCAGCCCATAGTCGACTTTCTCGTCCTCAACCTCGGGCACAAAAGTGCCAAACATCTTATCCCAGATGATAAACACTCCCGCATAATTTGCGTCCAGGTATCGCGGATTGCGCCCATGGTGCACGCGGTGGTGGCTTGGGGTGTTCATCACAGCCTCAAACCAGCGGGGCATTTTGTCGATGGCTTCCGTGTGGATCCAGAATTGATAGATCAGGTTCACGCCCCCCACAAACAACACCATCGCCGGATGAAACCCCAACAGAATCAGCGGCGCGCGCACCACCATCATCAGGGTGAACGTGCCCGTCCAGGTTTGGCGCAGGGCGGTGGTCAGATTGTAATGCTGGCTGGAGTGGTGGTTCACATGTGAGGCCCAAACCCAACGCACGCGATGGCCAAAGCGGTGCACCCAGTAATAGCGCAGATCATCCAGCACAAAGCAGATCACGACAACGGCAATGGACGCGCCAAGGTTGATCGGGGTCAGCCACCAAAGGAAGGTAAAGAAATTCCACGCAATGAAGCCCAGCAAAATACCCGATACAACCGATCCAACCCCCATGAACAGGGACGTCATCGCGTCGCGTGTTTCATAGCGCCCGCCGCGTTTCTTGAAGGTGATCCAAGCGATTTCGATCAGGATCAGCAGGATGAAAAACGGTACCGCGTAATCGGTGACTTTGGGGTATATCAACACGTCAGTCATTGCGCGTCTCCTGCTGATGGGCGTTGATGCGGGCCTGCCAAATTGTGCATTCTTCCGGGGT
Source organism: Halocynthiibacter sp. (assembly GCF_049608145.1). Lineage (NCBI taxonomy): Bacteria > Pseudomonadati > Pseudomonadota > Alphaproteobacteria > Rhodobacterales > Paracoccaceae > Halocynthiibacter > Halocynthiibacter sp. The sequence goes on along the minus strand of NZ_JBMYXF010000001.1, from coordinate 74,084 downwards.
CAGGGTGAGCCGCGCTTTTGGGTCGTCATATTCTGGAAACGCCAGTGTTAGACCCTGTTTTGCCGCACTCACCTGCGCCGTACCCAGATGGTGGATCACGCTATCAATGCCAAAACTGCGCAAAAGCCAAAGCCCGCTGCCCACCTCCACCAACGCCGCACGCCCATCAGCGGCAACAATGATATCACGCGGTTTCGCACCGGGCCTGTGGCGCAACCAATGCAGGCGCGCGTCCCCTTCGGTGTTGAAATGCAAATCCTGCGAGCAGCCTGCAAACCGCATAGCCCCCCAAGCAATGATCAAACCGACCACAACCATCGGCGCAAGTATATGTAGTGGCATTCATCTTCTCCCTGCCCGCTATTGGGACAAAGGCAGGGGAGTTCTGTCAACGGGGAAGTGGCGTCAATCAGGCTGCGCCATCAGCTGATCCCATAGCGGGGCTACCAGATCGCAACTGGATTGAATGCCTTCCAAGCACCCTTTTCCAAGGTGTAGCATGGCATTTTCCAAGCGTTCATCTAATATACTCTCTTGCAAAAGCAAGGTTGAAAGGTCGGCGCAACTTTCTTTTTTAAGACGCTGGAAGCAATCGTTTTCATATAAACGCAGGGCTTCTGCCAGATCACGCTCAACTTCCAGGCCGTATTCATAATACCGCGCAAGCATCCTGCATTTCTGATCATCTGCGCATCTGGCTTGTGCCAGTTCATAGAGTCCACGCATTCTGGTTCGATGTTCTTCAGTTGCCCCATATGTATCACGCGGATCATTCGGGTTTTCCAAGTCAAGCAATGCATAATGTTCGCAAGCAGAGGCTAAACCGTGATCACACCCCCGCTTATACCAATGTAAAGCTAGGTTCAGGTCCTGTTTAACATAACGCCCGTTTGCATAGTAATCGCCCAGAATACGGCAGCTCGAGCTTTCCCAATGATTGCAACCGCGCGTTAGAAATATAACGACCTGTTCTGGCGTGATTTGTAACGGGTAAAATACAGGTTGGGCTGCATACATGCAGGCTTGATATGGCGTGCTTTGCAGGGGGATAGATTTCTCACAGGCACGGCCAAAATAATATGTGGCTTTCACCGGGTCCAATTCCGGGCGAATATACTCGCCGCCCAAATCGAAGCCCGTGCCTTGATGGTAATACCCAAGTATTGCGCAACCCTCCGGGTCTTCAAGCACGCAAGCCTGCTCATACAGGGTAAGTATTCTCTCTAAGTCGGCGGGCTGTCTCTGTAGATATTGGGCATATCGTGTACACCCTAGGCCTTCATCGGCGTCACATGCACTTCTGAAGATACCGACTGCTTGGGCTTCATTCTGGGTTACACCATGCCCTGCTTGGTACATCGTACCGATTTGAACGCAGCCCTTCAGAACTCCGCCATCACAGGCTTGTTGATATAGCCGTCGGGCTTCGTAAAGGTTTTCGGATCGACCGGCCCCAAATTGATATGCCCATCCCAGTGGAACGCAGGCTTCAGGATTTCCACGACGACAGGCGAATGCGTGGAAATCGGCGAGGCTGCGGAAATGCCCTCGCATGACATCTTCCGTCGCTGGTTGCGCCGTGGCGGGGGCGGATGTGACGCCTGTGAAGAATATCAGGCAGATAATTTGAAAAAAACGCATAAAAAATCCCCGGTGAAAATCAATGCTACTGTCATATCAATTCAATCGGGGATTGCCATTCTTACTTTGAGCTCGCGTTACTCCGCCACGCTTCGATCTTCAGCACCACTCATGGCGGATAGAATCGCAATCGCGCTGTCGCTGTCCCATTCCGCGTCACCAATCAGGCGGGCGATTTCCTGGCCTTCGGGGTTTAGAACAATCGTCAGGGGTAGGGATAATGCGCCAAAATCAGCGGCGAGCAAGCGATCCGGGTCCAGCAGAACGGGCAGATTCTTGATCTCAGCCTGTGTCCAGAACCGATCAATCGCGGCCTGGGGGTTGTGGGATGTGGCGACGGGGACGACCTCAAATTGATCGCCGCCCAGACGCGCTTGCAGGCGATCCAGGGACGGCATTTCAACCCGGCACGGCGTACACCAAGTCGCCCAAAAGTTCAGCAAAACATATTTGCCCTGATAATCCGCAAGCGTATGTTCGCCGCCCTGCTGATCCACAAATACAGACGCAGATTCGCGACGGGGTTCCGGGTGCAGGATCAATTTGCGCAGGCTGCCTTCCCGCATTTCGCGCAATTCCTCAATGGATGGCACAGTATGCGTGGCATCTTGCGCCATCGCTGACGTTGCAGTGAGGGCAACTGCGGTGTAAACGGCGAGGGACTTTAGAAAATTCATGTGTGCTCCGGGCAAATGGCCAGATGAGTGCGGCAGATGAGAGGCAAGACAATGGCAGATAAATCAAACACCATGTGGGGCGGTCGGTTTGCCGCGGGTCCGGATGCGATCATGGAAGCCATCAATGCCTCTATTGGTTTCGATAAACGGATGGCGCGTCAAGATATTGAAGGCTCCCGTGCCCATGCCGCGATGTTGGCCGCAACAGGCATCATCACAGATAGCGATGCAAAGACGATCCGTGAAGGTCTGCTCACGGTTTTGTCAGAAATTGAGGGCGGAACGTTTGAATTTTCCACGGCCCTTGAAGATATTCACATGAATGTCGAAAGCCGCCTGAAAGATCTAATCGGCGAACCTGCCGGTCGTCTGCACACAGCACGTTCGCGCAATGATCAGGTTGCGACCGATTTCAAACTTTGGGTGCGTGATCAGATGGATGCCGCGATTGAGGGGATTGAGGCCCTGATGCGTGCTTTCCTTGTTCAAGCCGAAGCGGGTGCTGGCTGGGTTATGCCTGGTTTCACGCACCTGCAAACCGCGCAACCCGTGACTTGGGGCCACCATATGATGGCCTATGTGGAAATGCTGGGGCGTGATCTGTCGCGCTTTAAGGATGCGCGCGTGCGGATGAACGAAAGCCCCCTTGGCGGTGCCGCGCTGGCTGGCACATCCTTCCCGATTGATCGTCACATGACGGCAGAAGCGCTGGGCTTTGATCGCCCGACCGCCAACTCACTTGATTCCACAGCGGATCGTGATTTCGCACTGGAATTCCTGTCCGCCAGTTCTATCTGCGCCATGCATCTGTCGCGCTTTGCCGAAGAATTGGTGATCTGGTCCTCTGCGCAATTCCGCTTTGTGGTGCTGTCTGATCGGTTCTCAACCGGTTCCTCCATCATGCCGCAAAAGAAAAACCCGGACGCAGCTGAGTTGATCCGCGCGAAAATCGGCCGTATCCTGGGCGCGACCGTGTCCCTGTTCACCGTGATGAAGGGCCTACCCCTGACCTATTCCAAGGACATGCAGGAAGACAAAGAACAGGTGTTTGACGCATCCGACAGCCTGATGTTGTCCCTGGCCGCGATGGAGGGCATGGTCTCTGACCTCACCGCCAACATCCCCGTGCTAGAGGCCGCCGCCGGTTCCGGTTTTTCGACCGCGACGGACCTTGCGGATTGGCTGGTGCGTGAACTCAACATGCCGTTCCGCGATGCCCACCATGTCACCGGTACGCTTGTGGCCCTGGCCGAAAGCAAGGGTTGTGATCTGCCTGATTTGACGCTGGCAGACATGCAAAACGTATCCGCGGGTATCACCCAGGGTGTATTTGACGTGCTTGGTGTGCATAATTCGGTAAACTCGCGTCAGTCCTATGGCGGCACGGCACCCGACCAAGTGCGCGCCCGTATTGCTGACTGGAAAGAGGCCTTGAAATGAAGCGTATTCTCCTAGCCCTCATCACCACCGCAGGCCTCACCGCCTGCGGCGCCGACGGCGAACCCATCCGCCCCACCGCAGGCGTTGGTGTTTCTGTCGGCACTGGTGGGGTGAGCGTCGGCGGGTCTGTTGGGGCGAAAAGTGGTCCTGTGACGGTTGGGGTTGGGTTGTAATCTTGCCGTCAGATACAGGAAGCTTGCACCCCGAAGTCGAACAGTTTGCAGGTATCTTGCAGGAGATGGGTGACATTTTGTCAGAACTTGGAAATGAGTTCTGGGCCGCAAAGATATATAAAATTGGGAAAATCGCGCAAAATTCTGACGCTGCATGTGCAAAACAGTTTTTGGGCTGTTTAGGTGGGATGGGAAGTTTGAACGACTATATATGGTGTGCGGGGAGTGATCGACTGTTTAAGCTTCTGGACCGGGGTTATGCTTCCGCAAAGTCGCTTCAACGCTAGCTGAGGTTTAAGCTAGGCATGAAAAAACTTCACGCAAAATGACTGAAATAGATTACTTTCAGAACCTTAAAATTTTTCTTGCGTTCAAAGTGGCTGGCTTCTGTCATCAAACCGGCAGCTTCTCTATCAGGTTCAGCCTGTATAGTCAGGCTCTGTCGATAGGTCCATAATCACCACTTTTACTTCCCTTTCCCCGCACCCCAGGCTAACAGCGTTCCCAACGAATACGGGAGCGCATGATGGATTATTTTCTTTATAAAGACGGCGAACTGCATGCCGAGGATGTCTCTGTGCGTGAAATCGCGCGTCAGGTTGGCACGCCCTGTTACATCTATTCCGCCCGCACGCTTGCGCGCCATTACCGCCTGTTCGATGAAGCGCTTGAGGGCATGGATCATCTGGTTTGTTATGCCGTCAAAGCCTGTTCCAACCTCGCGGTACTGAAACTGCTGGGCGATCTGGGCGCTGGCATGGATGTGGTGTCTGGTGGCGAATATATGCGTGCGAAAGCGGCCGGTGTTCCGGGCGAGCGCATCGTGTTTTCCGGCATCGGCAAAACCCGGGATGAGATGGAGTTGGTTCTGAAAGGTGGCATCCGTCAGTTCAACCTCGAATCCGAACCGGAAATGCGTCTGTTGAGCCAGGTCGCGCTGGAGCTGGGCGTTGTGGCCCCCGTCACTGTCCGCGTGAACCCGGATGTGGATGCGAAAACCCATGCCAAAATCGCGACAGGTAAATCCGAGAATAAATTCGGCATTCCCATCAGTCGCGCGCGTGAAGTCTACGCCGAAATCGCCAAACTGCCCGGTCTGAAAGTTGTCGGCATTGATGTGCATATCGGATCGCAACTGACCGATCTTGCGCCCTATAAAGCTGCCTATCAAAAGGTCGCGGAACTCACGGAAGACCTGCGCGCTCAGGGTCACGAGATCACGCGTCTTGATCTTGGCGGCGGTCTTGGCATCCCTTATGAGCAAAACAACGACCGTCCCCCATTGCCAGTGGAATACGGCGCGATGGTCAAGGAAACGCTGAGCCATCTCAATTGCGAGATCGAGATCGAACCAGGCCGTCTCATCGCGGGCAACGCGGGCATTCTCGTGTCTGAAACCATCTATGTGAAGGAAGGCGAAGACCGCAAATTCCTGATTGTCGATGCGGCGATGAACGATCTTGTGCGCCCCGCAATGTACGAAGCTCACCACGACATTGTGCCGGTCATGGAACCTGCGCCCGGGGTTGAACCGGATCGCTATGACATCGTTGGTCCGATTTGCGAAAGTGGCGATACATTTGCCAAAGGACGTGATCTGGCGACTATGGATACGGGCGATCTGGTGGCCTTCCGATCCGCCGGGGCATATGGCGCGGTGATGGCGTCTGAATATAATTCGCGCCCCCTGATCCCCGAGGTCCTGGTGCAGGGCGATCAATTTGCGGTCATTCGCGCGCGTCCGACCTATGAAGAGATGTTGAATCGCGATACCATCCCCGAGTGGCTGTAATTCCGGCGGCCTGCAAGCATCGCCGGAGCATCTGAAAGGGCCCGGTGTGAACGTCAGAAAGCAGGACAAATCCTGGGAAACATCTAGGCTAAAACGTCAGATCCACCTGACGCGATTGGGAATGCTGGCTGAACGGATCTGCCATAGTTTCTGGCCGCTGTGGGTTGTGTTTGCGCTTGTATTTGCAGGGATTTTTTCTGGCCTTCTGTATGAGCTTCCTGACATCTGGCTGCGTGGAATTCTGGCACTGGCAGCGCTGATCGGGTTGTATTTCCTAGTCAGAGGCCTGCGATCTTTACGTGTTCCGACGCGCATGGAAACCCTTGCCCGACTTGACGCAACCCTAACCGGTGATCCCCTGGCAACCCTGACAGACACACAAGGTATGGGCGGTGATGATCCCGCCTCGCGCGCGATCTGGCAGGCCCATCAGGCGCGGATGCAGGATGAGGCGGCAAAAGCCCGCGCACCGAAACTGAACCCGCGTCTTGCCCCGCGCGATCCCTATGCTTTGCGATATACGGCCTTGCTTGCTGTAATGATTGCCGGCCTGTCCGGTTCATTGGCGCAACTGTCTGCCGTACCTACGGTGCTGGCGGGCGGTGACCCTGGGCGGAATATTTCCGGCGCGCAATGGGAGGGATGGGTGGAACCCCCTGCCTATACCGGCCTGCCCGTTCTGTATTTGAATGATCTGACCGGGCAGAACGTTTCCGCCCCGCAAGGCAGCCGGATCAGTCTACGGTTTTATGGTGAACCCGGCGTGCTTGCACTGCAACAATCCGTGACAGATATCGCCAGGGCAGACAAAGGCAATCTAGAAGACCCCCTTGTGAATATGACGCCGGAATTTCTGCTGGAACACAGTGGGACTGTGGCAATTACAGGAACAGACGACGCACATTGGACAATGATCGCCCTGCCTGATGCGGCCCCTCAGGTGGAACTGTCTGGCGATCCAGAAACCGAGGCATCCGGCCTGATGTCCCAAGAGTTTACAGCGCGCGATGATTACGGCGTGGTGTCGGGGCAGGTTGAATATACACTGGACGAAACGCTTTTGTCGCGCCGCTATGGGCTTGCGACTGAGCCTGATCCGCGCGCGCCCCTGATCCTTGATCTTCCCATGACAATTGCCGGGGATCGCGGGGACTTCACCGAAACGCTGATGGAAAACCTGTCAGAACATCCCTGGTCCGGCCTGCCTGTAAAAATGGTATTGACGGTTACAGATGCGCGCGGCCAGATCGGCCAATCCGCCCCTGAATATCTGCCCATGCCTGGGCGACGTTTCTTTGATCCGCTGGCCCGCGCGATCATTGAAATGCGCCGTGATATTCTATGGGCGCGTGCAAATGCGCAGCGTTCTGCCCAGATGATCCGCGCCTTCACCCATCGCCCTGACGGATTTTTCGATGACAGTTCGTCTTATCTGATGTTGCGCACTGTCCTGCGTCGTTTGGAAGCCGCCCCCCTGACGACCGAAACACAAGAGGAACTGGCCGGGGCGCTTTGGGATATTGCGCTGTTGATCGAAGATGGATCTTTGTCAGACGCATTGGAACGGATGCGCCGCGCCCAGGAACGCCTGACCCAGGCGATGCGCGACGGGGCGTCTGACCAGGAAATTCAGCAACTGATGGATGAATTGCGCGACGCAACACGCGACTATATGCGCCAGCTTGCACAAAATCCCGAAGACACAACCGATGAACCCAATTCCGGCGAAAGCCAGTCGCTGAGCCAGGCTGACATTCAAGAGATGATGGACCGCATTCAGGAACTGATGGAACAAGGTCGCATGGCTGAGGCCCAGGAGCTGCTAAACGAGCTGTCACAAATGATGGAAAACATGCGTGTGACCCAGGGCGGCGGGGATGGCGATATGCAAAGCCCTGGCGAACAAGCTATGGAAGACCTTGGGGAAACACTTGAAGAACAGCAGGGCCTGTCTGATCAGGCATTCCGGGATCTTCAGGAACAGTTTAATCCCAACGCGCAATCCGGCCAGAGCAACCAGAATGAAGGTCGTGACGGGGCCTCGGGACGTGGGCAACAACACAGTGAACAGGGTGGCGAAAGCCAAGGCGAAGGTCAGACCGATGGTGGCACCGGCCAGGGACAAACACGCCGAGATCAAACTGGCGGTGCGGGCAGTGATGGCGAACAAAGCCTGGCGGAACGCCAGCAGGCCCTGCGCGATGAACTGGACCAACAACGGGCCAATCTTCCCGGGGCAGGCAGTGAAGAAGGCGACGCCGCACGTGAAGCCCTGGATCGCGCTGGAGAAGCCATGGACCGTGCAGAAGATAAACTGCGTAACGGGGATCTTGCCGGGGCGCTTGAAGATCAGGCAGATGCGATGGAACAAATGCGTGAAGGCATGCGCCAGCTGGGCAATGCTCTGGCGCAAAACCAGGCCCCCCAGAACAACGACGCTCAAGAACAGGACACTGGCCAGGCCACACGCCAGGACCCACTGGGGCGTAATATCAACCCCGGATCAGGGGCCGTTGGAACAGGTGAAGACATGCTGCAAAGTGATGATCTGCGCCAGCGCGCCCGGGATCTATTGGATGAATTGCATGACCGGTCGTCTGACCCCACACGCCCGGAAATTGAACGCAACTATCTGGAACGCCTGTTAGACCGGTTCTGATCCAAGAGCCTTTGGTAAGTTGTTCTGGAAATACGCTGAACGTCAGGTGCCTGATGTATCGGTCAAACCACTAAGGCTGTCCGCAGCATTGCCCATAAACCCATCAATCCAGATGCGCAGGCCATCAACCCAATCAACATAAGCCGTTAGGTAAGGCGCTCCAGCGGGCCAGAATTCGATGATTTTCGGCGCACTGGAATAGATCACTGTAGCAATGATCAACAAAAGGATCATCATCAGAAAACCCCGGCGAAAACCACCACGGGCTGGCTGAGTATTTTCAACGGTTGCTTCTGCTGTGTCGCTCGGTGTGTCTTCCGCGGCGGCACGCAGGGTAGAGTTGATCATGTCAATATCAGGCAAAAGATCCGCACGATGCGCGTTATCGGCAGAATCAGTCACGACATCAGCCGTTACATTTTTAACAGTGCCCTGTTCAGCAGAGACCTGTGCCATGTCACCGTTGCGAGGCGTGTCTTCTGTTGCTTTCGAAAGACTTTCTGCAAGACCGGGACCATCACGTTCTGCAGCACGGGCAGTTTCTTCAATGACCGCTTCTTCCCGCAAGATATCAACAACAGCTTCGTCCAGCTGCTGCTGGGGCCGGGGGATTTCTACGAAACGAGTCTCAGGGCGGGTGGTTTCCGCAGGTTGTGCAACTGTTTCAGCAACATTTGCATCCACAGGGGCAGCAGCAGGCGCAGGTGTTTCTTTCTGCTGAAACCAAGTGGTTCCGCAAGCAGAGCATTGCACATCACGGCCGTTGTCAGGAATAACCTGCGCATCTACTTCGTAATTTGCGTCACACTCCGGACATATCAGTCTCATGTGGGGCTGCCCCGATATTAATTTCGTCAGTGATGCCTGATCTGCAAAAGGAATTATCAGGCGGGATTTATTGGTACTAACAAGAGAACACGCATTTTTAAAGCTATTGTGTCGCGAACCGATTGAAACATTCTGTTCTGTGAGGCAAAACTGTCACCAAACAGCCTGGGAAACAATACATAAATGAAATACTCAGGAGGAATGCCATGATTGAGTTGCAGAAGGCGGCATACAACTATGGCGACGGCGAGATGCTGTCCGAAATTTCGCTAAAACTTGCACCTGGTTCGTTTCACTTTCTGACGGGACCGTCAGGGGCTGGCAAATCTACCTTTATGAAGCTTTGCTATATGGAACTGATCGCAACTGCCGGCCAGGTCCGGCTTTTTGGCGATGATGTGCGTCAGATGTCCCGAGATGAAATTGCCCGTACCCGACGACGAATCGGTGTTGTGCATCAGGATTGCCGGTTTCTGGATCACCTGTCTTTGCGTCAAAATGTGGCGCTGCCCCTGATCGTTTCCGGGCGTGACCCGGGGGATGAAACGGAAAATCTCCAGGAACTGTTGCAATGGGTTGGTCTTGGTCATCGCGCCGACGCCCTGCCACAGGAATTGTCAGGTGGGGAACGTCAGCGTGCCGCTCTGGCCCGGGCGGTGATCATGTCTCCGGATGTGGTTCTGGCGGATGAACCCACGGGCAACGTTGATTCGGAAATGTCCCAGCGTATTCTGCAGCTTTTGATCGAGCTGAACAAAATGGGAAAGACCATTATGATCGCCACTCATGATCTGGCCCTGATCCGTATGGCTAAATCACAGGTCAACACCCGGGTGCTGCGTATCGCAAACCGCCGGGTTCAGTCTGCGGGGGTGGATCTCTGATGAAGGGTTTTTCATTTCTGACGCTGATCGCTGACCTGAAAGAAAGCAGCGCATCCGGGATTGTGCCCGCCACCGGACACACGGCCTGGCTGACCTTGTTTGCATCAGGTGCCATGGCGTTTCTGGCGGTGTTCGCCCTTGCATTGTCAATGGCCACCGGGCGCGTCGCAGACCGTTGGGCCGATGAACTGGCGCGTACCGCAACAGTGCGCATCGCCGCGCCTGCAGGACAGGTGGATGCCCAAACCGAAGCGGCCCTAGATGTGCTGCGCACAACACCCGGCATCAGTGAGGCACGCGCCCTGACCGATGAAGAACAAAACGCCCTGTTGGCCCCATGGTTTGGCAGTGATTTGTCGCTGGTTCATCTGCCTGTGCCCCGGCTGATCGAAATCGTCGAAGCCACGCCTGGATATGATGTATCCGGCCTGCGCCTGCGCCTTGCGGGCGAAGCCCCTGGCGCGATCCTTGATGATCACAGCCGATGGCGCGCCCCGCTTGTGTCGGCCGCCAACCGGCTGCGCAGCCTTGGTATGCTGGTTCTGATCCTGATTGCTTTTACCACGGCGGCCATTGTAACGCTTGCCGCGGGATCGGCCCTGGCGGCAAACCGACAGGTGATCAATGTGCTGCGTCTGGTTGGCGCGCAGGACAACTATATCGCGCGGGCTTTTGTACGTCGTTTCACCCTGCGCGCGATGGCTGGTGCGGCGATGGGCACGTTGATCGGCTGTCTCGCCGTCATTCTGATGCCTGATCCAGGCGAAGTCGCGCAAACAAATTTCCTAACCGGCCTGTCCTTTGTCGGGCTACAATGGTTGTGGCCCCTGATCATTCCTCTGCTGGCAGGTATGGTGGCATTCTGGGCAACACACACGGCAGCATTCAGATCTCTGAAGGAGCAAACATAATGTGGCATGTCATTCAGTGGGTGCGATCCCTGCTTTTCATCATTCAGATGTATATCATGTTGCCAATCATCGGTTTTGGTCTGGCGCCTTTTGTTTTTCTGAAACCAAAATGGGCCTTTGATGTTATTCGTTTGTATTGCGACTGGGTGCGTTGGACCGCGTCCTGGATGGTTGGGTTGAAAACTGAAATTCGCGGTGAAATTCCTGATGGTGCCGTGATCGTTGCCTCAAAACACCAAAGCTTTCTGGACATCCTAATGCTGTCCTCTGCCTTGCCCCGTATTAAGTTTATTTTCAAAGATGAGCTACGGTATGTGCCGGTGATTTCTCTCTACGCGCGGTTCAGCAATTCCATTCCTGTCAAACGCGGGAAACGCGGCGCGGCGATCAAAAAGATGGTTGCTGATGTAAAAACCGGTCAGCAGGAAGCAGGCCAGCTGATCATTTTCCCACAGGGCACCCGTGTCGCAGCTGGCGCGAAGGAACCTTATAAAGTTGGGACATATGTTTTGTACGAACAGACAGGCCAAGCTGTGGTGCCTGCGGCCACCAATGTGGGTGTTTTCTGGAAACGTCACGGAATCATGCGTTATCCCGGCACGGCGGTTCTGGAATTTCTTGATCCGATTGAACCGGGCTTGTCGCAACAAGATTTCATGCAGGCCATGGAAACCGCAGTTGAAACCCATTCTGACCGCCTGATGCGCGAAGCCGGACTGCAGGAGTTCGAGGAATGAACTTCATCGAAGATATAGCATCCCTCGAAGCGCTTTACGGAACAGCCGGTGGCGCATCCATCCTGAAGGTTACACCGGCTTTGACACCAGCCTACCGGCACTGGATTGAACGCAGCCGCTTTTGCGTTTTGTCAACAACTGGACCCGCTGGTACAGATGGATCGCCGCGCGGTGATATTGATCCTGTGGTGAAAATTCAGGACGACAAAACCCTGCTTTTGCCTGACTGGCGCGGAAACCAACGCCTTGATACACTGCGTAATATTGTCGAAGACGGTCGAATTTCTCTGATGTTTATGGTGGCAGGATCCACCACTGTGATGCGGGTGAACGGCACGGCACGACTGACGGCAGATGATGATATATGCGGGCAGTTTGAACAGAAAACCCGCAATCCGAAAACCGTAATCGTTATCACAATTTCAGAAGTTTATCCCCAATGCGCCCGGGCTGTCATGCGGGCGGGCCTTTGGGAAACCGGTGATATGTCAAAAGGCTTGCCCAGCGTTGGCGATATGCTGAAAGAAATCACAGCAGGCGGGTTTGACGGTGCCGCTTATGATGCGGAATGGCCGGAACGCGCAAAGAAATCGATGTGGTGAACATCACAGGCAATTTGTAAAACAGGGCGCCCAAGAAATCAGACGCCCTGCGATATCCGTTAATAGCTGTGGGCTGCAAAGATCTTTGTCAGATCCCCGCCCCATTCACCGTGGTATTGTTCCAGCAGCTCATCCGCCGGGGTCTTGCCGGTTTCCAGGCTGTCCTTCAGCGCATTCAGGAAATGGGTTTCATCCGGCACCATCCCGCCAGCGCCGGACCGTGCGCGCGCTTTTAGGCCCGCTTCGGAAATCGACACAACTTCGCGCGCCAGCTCATGCATATTGATGCCATCAACCTTGGCCTGAAGCCCATCAACTGAGGCCGCAACACGCAATGCCTCGCGTTGTTCGGCGGACCAACCTTTGACCAGATCCCAGGCCGCATCGAGTGCGGATTGGTCATACATCATCCCAACCCAAAACGCCGGCAGCGCACAAAGGCGACGCCACGGGCCACCATCAGCCCCACGCATTTCCATGTATTTCTTGATCCGCGCCTCTGGGAAAGCGGTGGTCAAGTGATCAGCCCAGTCAGACAAGGTTGGGGTTTCACCCGGCAAGGCTGGCAGTTTTCCAACCATGAAATCGCGGAAGGACATGCCAAGCGCGTCGATATATTTCCCGTCGCGATAGACAAAATACATCGGCACATCAAGGGCATAGTCGACCCACTTCTCAAACCCCATGCCGTCTTCAAACACCCAAGGCAGCATGCCTGTGCGCGCGTCATCAAGGTCACGCCAGATGCGTGAACGCCAGGATTTATGACCGTTTGGCTTGCCTTCAAAGAAGGGCGAATTGGCAAAAAGCGCGGTCGCAACCGGCTGTAACGCCAATGCCACGCGCAATTTCTGCACCATGTCCGCTTCGGATGCGAAATCTAGGTTCACCTGCACCGTACAGGTGCGGCGCATCATGGAACGGCCCATGGTGCCAACTTTCCCCATATAAGCATCCATCAGCTTATATCGGCCCTTCGGCATCAGGGGCACTTCATCATGGGTCCAGATCGGGGCGGCACCCAGGCCAATAAACCCGACACCGATTTCATCCGCGATATCTTTGACTTCGCGCAGGTGAACATTCACTTCGTCACAGGTTTCGTGGATGGTTTCCAGCGGGGCACCGGACAATTCAAGCGCGCCGCCTGGTTCCAAAGAAACATTTGCGCCGTCTTTTTCCAGACCGATCAGGTGGCCGCTTTCCCGCACTTCAGACCAGCCATGGCGATCCCGCAATCCTTCCAGAACGGCAACAATGGACCGCTTGCCTTCAAACGGCAGCGCCTTCAGCGTGTCTTTGCAATAGCCGAATTTTTCGTGCTCCGTGCCAATGCGCCAATCGTCTTTCGGCTTACACCCGGACGACAAATATTCTGCAAGCTGATCACGATGTTCGATCGGGCCTCCGCCGGACTGAGGGATAGACATGGGCATTTCCTTTCCTGCGGGCGCGTAGGTTCTGGCGCGGATCTTAGGCACTTAATCGGTAACGTCGAAATTACCAGTGTTCAATCGCGTTTTTGCCATATCAGGAAGTGATCACAGATGGTTGAAGACGACGCTTTGATGACTTTTTCGTAGTCCACACCGGGAAAACCCGACAAAAGATCAAAAATTGACTGCCCTTCTGCGGCAGATCCCAAGACTTCGTGACGGTTTCCATCAGACAGGGTGAAGTACCAGAACAGATCTTCAGCGAAGGGGCCCTGATCATTGGTTTCAATTTCGATTTTCACCACATCATCCAACGAAAACCGTGTGCCCCCCCCGGCTGTGAACCAGCTGAATTCACGTTCCACCACTTCGACAACGCCAGCGCCCCCCGTGCGCCGGACAATTCGGGCCAATTTGATCTGGAACCACAGGAAATAGGCGCAGGCCAGCGCACCAATGCCGCCCATAATCATCAAGATTAGATTACCAGTACCGATCAGCCGAACGCAGAACAACAAAACCAAAGCCAGAAAAGCCGGGGCAGCCCATTGTTTCAGCAATGTCTGCACTTCGGGGCGGATAAAGCTCATCCCCAGTCGCCCAACTGCGTTTGCCAGAGGGTTAACGCCGCAATTGCAGCGGTTTCTGCCCGCAAAACACGGGGACCAAGGGAAATCGCATGGGCGTTGGGATGAGCCCGTAATGCGTCACGTTCTTCTTCTGAAAACCCACCTTCGGGACCAATCAAGACCGCCCAGGGAGCGTCATTGTCGACGGGAAGTTCTTTCAAAGATGTGGGTTCGCCAACCTTGCTTTCATCACAAAACAAGATCTGACGATCCGCAGGCCAATTGGCCAAAACGTCGGACAGTTTCTCCATCGGTTCAATGCCCGGCACATAAGTCCCACCACATTGTTCCGCAGCCTCAACCGCTTGCAAATCCATCTTATCCCAACGGATGCGGTCAAAATGGGTATATTCGGTCATCACCGGGACAATTTCGCGCACGCCCATTTCCGTGGCTTTTTCCACGATAAAGGCCGTGCGATCCTTTTTCACCGGCGCAAACATCAACCAAAGATCCGGCGGCAACAGCAGTGGCTTCACCTGATCCTGACAAACAAGAATGCCGTTCTTCTTATTCGCCACCACGATATCGGCCAAATATTCACCATCGCGGCTGTTGATCAGTGACACCCGCCCGCCCGCCTCCAGCCGCATGACGGCAAAAAGATAATTTGATTGCTCTCGCGTCAGCGCAATGGATTGCCCCGGGGCCAGATCATGGTCTACATAAAGTCTGATTTTTGAACCTGTCATAAGGCGAAACATATGTCCGCAAATCCGGAAATGCCAGAGGGCACAGACACAGATGGTCAGGTTGCTGATGCTTATCGCGGCAACTGGGTTGATCACCGCGCCCCGGCCTGGACGCGCCCCTATCTGCGTCTGTCGCGTGCGGACCGCCCAATTGGCACCTGGCTGTTGCTTTTGCCCTGCTGGTGGGGGCTGACGCTGGCCGGTGCTGTGGATGGGTTCACACTGTTTGATCTCTGGATCGCTGTGGGTTGCACTATTGGCGCCTTTCTGATGCGCGGGGCGGGTTGCACCTGGAATGACATCACGGATCGCAATTTTGACGGTCAGGTGGAACGTACAAAATCCCGCCCCCTGCCATCAGGGCAGGTCACCGTCAAACAGGCCGTCATTTGGATGTTTATTCAGATGGGGATCAGCGCACTGGTTCTGATCACCTTCAACCTGAACACCATTCTTCTGGCCCTGTCCTCCCTGATCTTTGTCGCAATTTACCCTTTTGCAAAACGATTTACCTGGTGGCCACAGGCATTCTTGGGGCTGGCCTTTAATTTCGGCGCGCTTGTTGCCTGGACGGCCCATCGTGGCGTGCTGGAGACACCCGCCGTTTTACTGTATATTGCTGGCATCTCATGGACATTGTTCTATGACACGATTTACGCCCATCAAGACAAAGAAGATGACGCGATGATCGGGGTGAAATCCACTGCGCGTCTGTTTGGCGATAACACCGCCGCCTGGCTGCGCCGGTTTTTGATGATCTCTGTTTCGGTGATGACGCTTGCGGTATTTTCGAGCGTGCTGATCCGGGGCAATTTTCTGGCGTTGGTTGTTGCTATGGGCGGCCCGTGGGCCTTTGGCCTGCATCTAACTACCCAAATCCGTCGCCTGAAAATTGATGACCCAGATGCCTGCCTTCGCCTTTTTCGCGAAAACCGGAACACCGGACTTATTCCTGCGCTGTTTTTCGCCGTTTCCGCCATGCTTTGATTGAACCTGAAGGCCTGCGGGCGTAAGCAGAGACTAAGCAGGAGTAAAACCGGATGCAGCTTAAGTCCTTCGTAGCCATTTTTTCCGTTTTGACCGGTGCAGCGGCAATTTCTTTGCTGGTCGCCAATGTGTCCGTGGACAGAATTGAGCGCAACTCAGAAGATGGGGTGCGCCGCGCCTTGCTGTTAAAAGGCGAAGACTGGGCCCAGGTCGAAGCCGAAGGTCTGCATCTGCGCCTGACAGGCATTGCGCCACGTGAATCTGCCCGCTTTCATGCCCTGACAATCGCCGGCGAAGTTGTTGATTCCTACCGCATCCGTGATGATATGCAGGTTGCTGCCAGCGCCGCTTTTATTCCACCTGAATTTTCTGTGGAAATCCTGCGCAACGATGATCAGGTGTCTCTGATCGGTCTCATTCCGACATCAACAGACCGCAGCGAAATCGCCAGCACCATCGCAGAACTGACCGGCGATACCGATGTGTCGGACATGTTGGAAGCTGCGGATTACGACGCGCCCACCGGCTGGAATATCGCGCTGGCCTATGCCATTGATGCGTTGACAGAATTGCCCCACAGCAAGATTTCCGTACACCCCGGACGGGTGATTATCGAGGCAAACAGCGCCAGCAGCGATGATCGCACACGCCTGAAACAACAACTGTCCCGTTCGATCCCCACGGATCTGGAAGTGCAACTGGATATCTCCGCCCCGCGCGAAGTTGTCTCGCCTTTTACACTGCGGTTCCTGCGTGAAGAAGACCAAGGGCGTTTTGATGCCTGCTTTGCAGATACAGATCGCAGCCGCCGACACATTCTGACCGCCGCTGAAACCGCAGGCCTGAACGGCCCGGCAGATTGTACGATTGCCCTGGGCAACCCTTCCCCCAAATGGGGCGAAGCTGTTGGTCTTGCCCTAAATGCCCTTGCAGAAATCGGTGATGGATCCGTGACGTTCTCTGATGCGGATATCACGCTGATTGCGGCGGAAGGCAGCGATTCCTCCGTGTTTGAACGCGCTACCGAAGAACTTCAGGCAGAACTGCCCGATGTTTTTACTTTGCACACGGTTTTCCCTGTCAGCGAAGAACAGGCTGAACGCCTGCCGCCTGAGTTCACAGTCACCCTAAGCCCCGAGGGCCAGGTTCAGCTGCGCGGTCGCATGACCGACGAACGCACAAAAACCGCTGTTGAAAGCTACGCCGCCGCGCGTTTTGGCGAAGAACAGATTTACGCCGCCACCCGGCTTGATTCAGAGATGCCCGAAGGCTGGCCCATCCGGGTTCTTTCCGCCATCGAAGCCCTGTCTTTCCTTGAAAACGGATCGGTTGTGGTTGAGGAAAACCATGTCTCTGTGCGTGGGAAAACCGGCAATCCGAACGCCAACGCCGATATTGCCCGTGTGCTGTCTGAAAAATTGGGAACCTCGGAAGATTTCGCAATTGATGTAGAATATATCGAAGCCCTTGACCCCCAGGCAGATCTGCCCACACCAGAAGAATGTGTCAGCAATATCAACGCAGTTCTAACAGAAACCAAGCTAGCGTTTTCTCCGGGTTCGGCGAATATTGCATCAGGCAGCGGCGATACATTGCGCGCCATCGCGGATATTCTGAACAGCTGTTCCCACGTGAAAATGGAAATTTCTGGTTACACAGACAGTCAGGGTCGCGAGGCGATGAACCTGCAACTTAGCCAGTCCCGCGCGGATGCGGTCTTAAACGCCCTGATGGCGCGTCGCATTCTGACAGCCGGACTGACAGCAAAGGGTTATGGCGAAGAAAGCCCAATCGCTAGCAACGAAACCGAAGCCGGCCGCGAGGCCAACCGTCGTATCGAATTTGTCCTGGTGGAAGATGCCCCTGTAGAAGAAACCACAGAAGGCAGCACAGGCGAAGAACAACCGGCAGAGACCACAGAGGCTGAAAATGAATAACAGAACTGAACTGATCCTCATCATCGCTGTCATCCTGTTTGTGACGTTTCTTCTGGGCTGGTTTGCCCATTGGCTGGTGAACAAATTCACCCGCGTCTCCCAAGGAGATCTGGGAGAGCTGGATCAAATGGCACAATCCCTACAAGAAGCCGAAGAAACCCGCGACCAGGCCATCACCTGGGCCCATCAGCGCGAAGCCGAAGTTACCAGCCAACTGGCCCAGACCGAAGCGGAATTGTCCGCCGCAATGGATGGGCTGCGCGCCGCGCCCCAAGAAGCCGAAGAACTGCGCAGCTGGATCGAACGCCAGAACCAAAGCTGATATGGCAGGACCAGTCAGCACAGCAAAGCAGACCCGTTTCTTGGGCGGTTTGTTTGTCGTGTTTCTGGTCGCGAATGCCCTTATCAGTTTTTCCGGGCAGGCCTCTCTGCAGGCTTTAGGCGCGGGGCTGGCCATTCCTGGCGGAGGGTTCCTTCTTTCCATATTTGATGATGGCGGTTTACGCTGCCTGGGCCTTCCTGCCTGGGCCGGACATCTTGCAGCCTTTGTGCTGGTAGCTGCCGTTTTTGCAGGGTCTGTCATTTTCTGGTTTGGCGCAGGTAATATCATTCTGCCACCCTTGGTCTGGATCGGCAGTGCAGCCCTATCTGCCTGGTTGGCCCCGCCTGTCTATCTGCAGGCCAGCCACTGGCAGCTCCATTCCGGCCCAGTGCTGTTGTTGATCATAACAATCCTGCCCGTCCTGCTATCATACGTCAGACCGAAATCATCACGGCCTGCGGCAAGCACTTTCCAGCGCTCTATCTCATCGCCATTGGATCATAAAACCCTAGCCCTTGGACGCTTTGCGCTTGATCGCGCCCTGCAGCCGGTCGATCAGTTTGAAGGGTTTCAGTTCATTGATCAGTTTCAGACCGCCGCCACACGATATCAGATCGCCCAGGCAGGTTATGCACTGGCCTTATTAAACAGCCGCCTGCCCGCATTCCGTGGATATCTGCACCGGGCGCAGATGAATTTAATCCAAAAGCAGTGTGACCCGCGCATCTGGCGGTACTGGCAATATGAAAACGCCTGGGGAAACTTTGATCTAAACCCCGATCCGGTTGCCCGTGATAACATTATGTACACAGGTTTTCTGGCCGCCCAGATCGCGATGTTTCAGCGCCAAACCGGTGACATGCGATTTTCACGCCCGGGCGCCCTATCCCTAAAGTCGGGCAAACATCATTTTAGCCATGACCACAGCTCCCTGATTGATGCGCTGTTTCGGGGTTGGCAAACATCAGAGTACACCCTGATGCCCTGCGAACCGAACTGGATTTACCCACTTTGCAATGCCATAGGCGCAAGCGCTGCCATTGGCACAAACCAAGCGAAATGGCAGACTATCGCCCCCGGGTTCCGGCAGTCACTGGATCAGGAATTCACGGCAAAAGACGGGCGTATTCTGCCGTTCAGATCTTCCCGAACAGGTATTCCATCCCCACATATCGGCGGCGCAGTGGCAGAAGCCTATCCTGCACTATGGTGGAACACCAGTTTCCCTGATGTCGCTGCACATCAATGGGACATCGCCCGCAGAAATGCCGTTGATGGCATCGAACTGAACCTGAAACACTTTTGGAAAGTTGATACGGGCGACTATCGGTTGTCCCGCGCCGCAAGCCTTGCTGGCTTCGCCGCCGCTGCCGCGGAAATGGGCGATGGCGATGCGCGGGGCCTTGCACTTTCCGCCCTTGAAGACACCTGCCCCCATCACATAAGCGGCAACGCCCTAATGCGACCAAACGCTTCTGTTTTTGCCCATATGACGGAACTGATCGCCCGCCTCAATGAGGGCAATTCTATTCGCAACCTTATGCGCAAACCACTTGGCGCCCCAGACGGTCCCCTGCTGGATACGCAACATTATCAGCACCTAATCGTTTCCCGCGCAGAACATAAACACACAACGCTGCAGATCACCCTGCATCCAGTATCCCAGTGGGCGCAGGATCTGCATCTGCGCATCAGCAATCTAAAAACAGAGACCCCGGTCACCTGGCGTGGTTCAATTTCCGGTGGGGCAACCCCTGATTCTGACGGGGTGATCGACATTCCACTTTCCCCAGAGCTTTCCCACAAAAGTGAAATCCAGATTATCGTAGAGCAGCAAACATGACCTGTTGTATTTTCCTTGCAGGCTTTCTTGGCTTGATTCCCGGGGTGCTACGTCACCGAAGCCAACGATCCGCCCGTGCAGTCACTTGGACACCTGAAAAGGACACGCAATGCAGGCTATAAAAACCTTCCTTTTCAATCGTCTTAAAAGTGTTGGTTATGCATTGGATGGCCTGCGGTTTATGCTGGGCAGCCAGCATAATGCGCGGGTGCATCTTGTTTTGGCGTGCTTCACAGTCGCGCTGGCCTTCATCACAGGGCTATCGCAACAGGACTGGCTATGGGTTCTTCTAATGATCGGACTTGTCTGGTTTGCCGAGGCCATGAACACAGCCTTTGAACACCTGTGTGATGTGGTTTCACCGCAGTTTTCAGAAGACGTGCGCCGGGCAAAAGATGTCGCGGCGGGGGCTGTGTTGATCTGCGCCGCACTTGCCGTTGTCACCGGGTTGATCATCTTTCTTCCCTACTGGATTTAACGCCCTTCACGCTGATCATCGTTCACTTTTTAAGGCGGGGACGAAAGTTTGCTTGTGTTTTGAAAAATTATCGATAAAAAATTACACCAACATGATATGGGGTGAAATTATCGATAATGAATAATACAGCACAAAAATGGACCCGCGAAAGCGCACAAAAGCTTTATGATCAACCATTTATGGAACTTCTGTATCAGGCGCAGACCGTACATCGTACGCACTTCGATCCAAACCGCGTACAGATGTCTCGCCTTCTATCGATAAAAACTGGCGGCTGCGCCGAAGATTGTTCTTACTGTTCGCAGTCCGCACGCAACGGGGCAAACCTGCCTGCATCCAAGCTAATCGAAGTGCAGCGCGTTCTTTCAGAGGCCAAAAAAGCACGAGATGCCGGGGCAACCCGATATTGCATGGGGGCCGCTTGGCGCGAGCCCAAAGAACGTGACATGGATGCGCTGGTGGCCATGATACAAGGCGTTCAGGATCTTGGCATGGAAAGCTGTATGACCCTTGGCATGCTGGACAACAGTCAAGTGATCAAACTGAAACAAGCGGGTCTTGACTATTACAACCACAATATCGACACCTCTGAACGCTACTACCCAGAGGTCATCACCACCCGCACATTCGCCGACCGGATCGACACGTTGAACCGCGTACGCGAAGCCGGGATCAAAGTGTGTTCCGGTGGAATTCTGGGTATGGGCGAAGAAAAAAGTGACCGCATTGATATGCTGATCACCCTTGCGAACTTGCCCGAAGCCCCTGATTCCGTTCCCATTAACATGCTGATGCCCCAGGCCGACACACCCTTGGCCGATGCGGAACCCATTGAACCCTTTGATTTCGTACGCGTCATCGCCCTTGCCCGGATCATGATGCCAACATCCCACGTACGGCTGTCCGCGGGGCGCACTGATATGTCCGACGAAATGCAGGCTATGTGTTTCTTCGCGGGGGCGAATTCTGTCTTTGTAGGTGATACATTGCTGACCGCAGAAAACCCCGAAAGCAGCGAAGACATGGCGCTGTTCAACAAGCTGGGCATCCTGCCAATGGAAGCGGAATGCAAGGCAAAGGTTGAGGCAGCCGAATGAATGCTGTCACCCGGTTGGGCGGTATGCTGCAGGCCCTGTCTGCACGCAGCCGCCGCCGATACCTGACACCTGCACAGGGGCTGGATTTTGCATCCAACGACTACCTTGGGCTTGCATCATCAGTCGCCCTAAAGACGGCCGCACAACACTTGCTGGATCAGGGCGTGCCCCTTGGTTCTGGCGGGTCGCGCTTGCTGCGAGGCAACCACGCGCAACATGAAGCGCTGGAAGCAGAAGCCGCCGCCTTTTTCGGCACCCAAGCTGCTTTGTTCATGGGCGGGGGCTTTCAGGCCAACCAAGCAATTTTCGCAACACTGCCCGCCGCCGGAGATCTGATCCTACATGATGCGTTGATCCACGCCAGCGCCCATGAAGGCATCCGCACAGGTCGGGCCGATAGCGCCGGCTTTACGCATAACGACCCAGCAGATGCACGTAAGGTGCTTGCGCGATGGCGCAAAGCTGGCGGCACGGGACAGGTCTGGATTGCCGTGGAAAGCATCTATTCCATGGACGGCGATTTGGCCCCCCTTGAAGATCTGGCCACAATTGCCCGCGCAGAAAATGCGGTGTTGATCGTGGATGAAGCCCATGCCACCGGGATCTTTGGACCAGCAGGCCGGGGGCTGGCCCATAACCTGAACGCAGATGTTTTGACCTTACATACCTGCGGCAAAGCGCTTGGCGTAGCGGGTGGGTTGATTTGTGGTGCTCAGGTCATGATCGATACGCTGATCAATCGCGCACGCCCCTTCATTTTCGCAACCGCCCCTTCGCCGTTCAACGCGGGCCTTGTGCGCGCCGCCCTTGGTTTGCTGAAAAGTAACCAGGATTTGCAGGCAACAGCACATAACCGCATGATCCACGCCCATAGCGAGGCGCGGCGTCTGATCGGGCTTACGAACCTGCGCAGCCAAATTATCCCTGTGATCATTGGTCTGGATGATCAAACAATGGCACAGGCCGCACGTCTTCAGGAACAGGGGTTTGATGTGCGCGGCATTCGCCCCCCCACCGTGCCTAGGAACACCGCAAGATTGCGGGTGTCTGTCACTGGCAACGTGGATTGCGCTGATATCACCGCCCTATTTGAGGCTATTTCCAGACAAAAACCGGAGACAAAATGAAACGACTGGTTATCACCGGAACCGACACTGACATCGGGAAAACCGTATTTGCAGCCGGGCTGACTGCGGCCCTGAATGCAACCTACTGGAAGCCGGTTCAATCAGGCCTTGCGGGCAAAACCGACAGCGAAATCGTCGCGGAATTGTCTGGCCGCCCAACCTTGCCCGAAGCCTATCGCCTGCCCCTACCCGCATCCCCCCACCTGTCCGCAGAAAACGCCGGGGTTGAGATTGAAATTGATCGCCTGTTACCACCAACCATCACAGAAACCCTGATCATCGAAGGCGCAGGCGGACTGATGGTCCCCCTGAACCGATCCATCTTTTATCTTGATTTGTTTGCGCACTGGAAGGCCCCGGTCATTCTGGTTGCGCGCACCGCCCTTGGCACGATCAACCACACAGCCCTGTCCCTGATGGCCCTGCGCAACGCTGGCTGTGATGTCATCGGCGTTGCTTTTGTTGGCGCGGCGGAACCCGCCGTTGAACAGACCATTGTTCAGATGTGCAACATCCCACATCTGGGACGCCTTGACATGATCAGCCCCCTGACATCTGCCGGCCTGACCCGCGCATTTGAGGCCATAGATCTGGCGACAATCCGAAAGGCCCTGGGATAGATGCAAACAGATCTGACACCGCTGGAATTTGATGCCCGCCACCTGTGGCATCCCTATACCAATGTTGCAAAACTAGGGCCGATGCATCTTGTGACCGAGACTTCAGGCATCTGGCTGACGCTTGCGGATGGCACCCGCGTGATCGACGCCATGTCATCCTGGTGGTGCAGCATTCACGGCCACCGGAACCCAGTGATCACCAACGCCATGAAGCAACAGCTGGATCAAATGCCCCATGTGATGTTTGGCGGGCTGACCCACAATCCCGCAGTCGATCTGGGGCGAAAATTGCTCGGGCTGTTGCCAGACGGGCTGGATCGGATTTTTTATTGCGACAGCGGATCTGTGTCTGTCGAAGTTGCCCTAAAAATGGCCGTGCAATATCAGATGGCCAGGGGGCATACGGGCAAGACAGGCTTTGCCACGATCTGCGGCGGCTATCATGGGGACACATGGAAAGCCATGAGCGTCTGCGACCCTGAAAATGGCATGCACGGACTGTTTCGCGGCGCCTTGTCGATCCAGCATTTCCTGCCGCGTCCACCTGTACGCCTCGGGGAAACATGGCCTGAAGATCCCAAGGAAAACGGGTTGACCGCGCTGGATCAGCTGCTGACCGAAAAGGGATCTGAAATTGCTGCCCTGATCCTTGAACCTATGGTTCAGGGGGCTGGTGGCATGTATTTTTACCATCCGGAATGGCTGCGCCAGGCAAAGGCGTATTGCGATGCCCACGATGTCTTGCTGATCTTTGATGAGATCGCCACTGGGTTCGGTCGTACAGGCAAACTATTCGCCATGAACCACGCCGAAATCACACCGGATATTCTGTGCCTTGGTAAAGCCCTGACAGGTGGGCATATTTCCTTTGCCGCGACGGTCACAACGGAAACCATTGCGCGGGGAATTGGTGAAAGTGCGGCGGGTGTCTTTATGCACGGCCCCACCTATATGGCCAATCCGCTGGCCTGTGCGGCGGGCATTGCCAGCCTCAGCCTTCTGGAAGACGGGATCTGGGAAAATCAGGTGGCCCGGATCGAAACACAGATGCGGGATGAACTGGAAGCCGCCCGCGCGCTCCCCGGTGTTGCAGATGTACGCGTTCTTGGGGCGATTGGCGTGATCGAAATGCAGGAAACTGTTGACCCCGCACAAGCCCACCAACTGGCCCCAGATACCGGTATCTGGCTACGACCATTCGCAAAAAACATCTACTGCATGCCGCCCTTCATCATTTCCCCTGACGACTTGAGCCGGGTGACATCCGCAATGGTTTCGCTTGCGAAAGGGGCGTCATGAAACAGCAATGGCTACAACGTTCTGGCACAGACGACCTACTGCTGATTTTTGGCGGCTGGGGTATTGGCATTGAGCCTTTCGTGGGGGTCAATGGACCGCGAGATGTGTTGTTCGTCGACGATTATCGCGAATTAGACACTATTTCCGCCCTAAATGATTATGCGCATGTGTCTCTTCTTGCCTGGTCTTTTGGCGTGGCTTCCGCGACACATTGGATCACACAGACCGGCGCAAAGCCTGATTATCTTGTGGCAGTGAACGGAACCTTCTGGCCTGCAGATGCCACCCGTGGCATCGCACCTGACGTGGTTGAGGCAACCGCTAGCGGATTGAACACCACAAATTTTACAAAATTCTGTCGCCGGGCTGGGTATCGGGGTGAGATCCCAAGGCTAAACCATGACACTGCACGTGACGAGTTACGGGCGATTGTAAAACGCGGACCGGCCCCGGAAATTGCCTTTGACCGGATTTGGATTTCCGAACGTGACCGCATCATTCCACCCACAGCCCAGAAAGCCGCCTGGAGCAGCCAGAACCACGCAATCCGGCATATCAACACAACACACACACCCTTTGCAACAGGGCTGACCTGGCAGAGGTGGCTGACATGAAAATGGCCCCTGCAGATCATGTGGAACACAGTTTCAGCCGCAGCTTTCAGACCTATCACAACTGCGCACGACAGCAGGCCCAAGTCGCAGATCATTTGGCCTGCCGACTGTCTGTGCACACACCCAACCGCCGTTTCAAAAATGGTTTAGAAATCGGTTGCGGCACAGGGCATCTAACCCGGGCGTTGTTACGTCATTTCAGCTTTGACACCCTGTCCCTGAATGAGCTGGTGCAAGATGCCCGCGGGGTTGCAGATGATGCAGGTGCTGCATTTCTGCCCGGCGACATCCGTGAAATTCCATGGCCAGACCATCCCGACCTGATCACCGCCGCATCAGTGATACAGTGGATGGAAAACCCAGGGGATCTGCTACGTCACGCAACCGAGGCCTTGGCCCCAGGGGGATGGCTGGCCGTTTCGGGGTTTGGCGCAAAACAGTATCAGGAATTACCCCAAGCGGACGGATCACAGCGGGCCCCCGGCCTGTGTTCGCCGCAGGATCTTGCTGAATGTTCTGACGGATTGGAGATCCTGGAGTGCCAGGAAGATGTTCGTCAGATTTGGTTTGATACCCCACTTCAAGTGTTACGACATCTACGCCAAACCGGGGTGAATGCCGGAAAATCACGCCATTGGACACGCCGGGATTTGAACCAATTTTGCGATCGATATGACCAGAGATATGCAGTTCAGAATCGCGTACCACTGACCTATCACCCGACGTGGATTATCGCGCGCAAACCCGGTTAAGTCAGTCTGGCCAGGTGACGCTGTAAAACTGATGACGCCCGGTTTGCGTCCCGGGCACGGATGGCTGTGATGATGGCCTGGTGGTCCGGGTCAGAACGGGGTTTCCAACGATTTGCGTGGCGGGCCAGGAAATGTCGGGCATAAAGCAGTTGCAGATTATTAATCTCATCAATCAGGCGCGGCATGCCACATCCGGCGATAATTGCCATGTGGAAAAGACGGTTGGCATCTTCCCAATCCTGCGCATTACCGGCCGTGTCACAGCTGACCTGATGTTCAACCGCTTCCGATATCTGTGCTGGGGTTAAATGTGGGACCGAATGGATCAGGGCAACAGGTTCCAGCGCCAATCGCATGACTTTCAGCTCTTCCACCGAAGCACGATCCAGAGGTGCAACGCAGATACCCCGACGCGGCTGCACAACGGTCAGGCCTTGTGCTGCAAGGCGCAGCAAGGCTTCGCGCGCGGTGGCCTGACTGACGCCAAAATCGCGTGAAATCGCATCTTGGCGCAGTTTTTCCCCTGGGGCATAATCCCCACACACCACTTTACGGGTCAATGCCCGTGCAACCTGATCGGATTTTTTGTCGTGTGTTTCAGCCACGGTGTAATATCTTTTGATAACCCTGTTATCCGAGTTATACGACTTGCCCCACCGATAGAAGAGAAATTCGGACCTGCCCCGAATTTTGCCGTAGTTTACTGGGCTTTTTCCCACCGACTGAGCGCATCTTCATCCGCTGCTTTGCTGTCGACCCATGCGGTGTTTTCCGCAGTCACTTCACGTTTCCAAAAGGGCGCGCGGGATTTCAAAAAATCCATTAAAAATTCGGCGGCTTCAAAGGCGTCTTTGCGATGCTTTGATCCCGTAGCAACCATCATGATCTGGTCACCGGGGCGCATTTTTCCATACCGGTGAATGATAAGACAGCCAGACAATTCCCAACGTGCGCAGGCATCCTGTGCAATCTTTTCCAGCGCCTTTTCCGTCATGCCCGGGTAATGTTCGATTTCCATCACTTCAAGCGGCGCACCGGGCAGATCCCGCACAAGACCCGTAAAGGTGACAATCGCACCCGCGCCGTCTTGGGCATCGGAAAACGCCTGGGCTTCGGTGCCGAAATCAAATGGGGTGTCCTGAACGCGAATGTCCATGTCAGCCGCCTGTCATGGGCGGGAAAAACGCCACTTCGCGGGCGCCAACCAGTGAGGCATCGAAATCAGTCAGTTCTTGATCCACAGCCACCCGAAGCGAGGTCAGGTCAGAAAATGCCGCAGCGTAGCCGTCACCTTTTGCGACCAGTTCTTTCACCAGATCACCCGTTGTTGCAGCCTGTGTTTCTAGGTTTTCACGCGGCACACCAATGCGTTCCCGCAACCAAGCAAAATACAGAACATCAAGCGTCATCATCTTCTTCCTTCAGGAATGGGCGGGCCTTGGCAAAGTAATCCCACCCCGTGATCAATGTCAGAATAGCTGCGCCCCACAACAGGGCAACGCCGCCATGCCAGGTGACATATTCACCGTAATAGGCCCGGACAATATGAAATTCATCTTCGATCTCACCTGCAAAGATCTGATCGACCAAGGCAGCATCCATACCGGCAACATGTGAGACCAGAGAATGTTCAAACATCCCGCTGGCGAAGAGAACGGCAATCGCAACCATCTGCACCGTGGTTTTCCATTTCGCCAGTTTAGTCACCTTCAAAAGCCCTGCTTTTGCGCCCAGAAATTCCCGCAGGCCGGATACGAAAACTTCGCGGAAGATGATGATCGTGGCGGGCAGCAGGATCCAGGGGTTCATGCCAGAAAATCCAGTGATTACCAGCAGCGCAATCACCACCATCGCTTTGTCAGCGATCGGGTCCAGCATCGCGCCGAATTTGGTTTCCTGCGCCCAAGCGCGCGCCAGATAACCATCGACAAAATCGGTGATCGCGGCAGCTGAAAACAGCAAAAGCGCGAACCAATCCGCCCAGGGTCGGTTGAAATACAAAAACATCACCGCAACCCCAGGGGCCGCAAAGAGACGCATAACAGTCAGAATATTTGGTAGGTTCCAGATCATAGTGTCTTTGTACTCGCTTCACAAACCGGGGGAAAGGCAACAATGATACGCAGGCCCCCACGCATTCCGTCGCAGCATAGCAGGGTTAACGCGGGGGTCAGCCCTTTTCATGGAAATGCCCATAAATCACTTCAGCCAAAGCATTTGAGATACCATCCACAGCTTTCAGATCCTCAAGCCCAGCCCTGCTGACGGCTTTCGCAGATCCGAAGTGGGCCAGCAACGCACGTTTGCGTGTGGCCCCAACGCCGGCGACTTCGTCTAGCGGTGTCGCGCCGATGGCTTTAGACCGCTTCGCGCGGTGTGTACCAATGGCAAAGCGGTGCACTTCGTCCCGCAGACGCTGGATGAAATACAGCACGGGATCATTACGTTGCAGGGCAAAAGGACGTTTTCCAGTGCGATAAAATTCTTCCTTGCCGTGATCCCGATCAACACCTTTGGCCACCCCAACCATCTCGATATCTTCCACGCCAAATTCACGCATGATTTCACGTACCGCTGATACCTGCCCTGCGCCACCATCAATCAACAACAGATCAGGCCAAGCGTCCGTTTCTCGGTTGGGATCTTCTTTTTGCAAGCGTTTAAAACGGCGTGTCATGACTTCTTTCATCATGCCAAAATCATCGCCCGGGGTCAGGTCATCCCCCTTGATGTTAAACTTGCGATACTGGCTTTTCATGTAACCTTCGGGTCCGGCCACGATCATCGCCCCAACCGCATGGGCGCCCTGAATATGCGAGTTATCATAAGCTTCGATCCGCTTTGGTGGGGCCTTCAGATCAAAAGCGTCTGCCACACCACGCAACAATTTCGCCTGGGTCGCAGTTTCCGCCATCTTGCGCGCAAGGCTTTCACGGGCATTACGCATGGCGTTATCAACCAGATCCGCACGCTCCCCCCGCTGGGGCACAGACATTTCGACCTTACGACCCGCTTTCTGTGCCAGGGCCTCAGCCACCAGGTCCGGATCATCCACAACGTTTGAGATCAGAACCAAACGAGGTGGTTCGCGGTTGTCATAGAACTGCGTGATGAAAGCCTGTAAAACCTCGCTGGGATCGGCACCTTCATTCCCCTCGCCCCCCTGCCCGGTGCGCGGATAGAAATCCTTATTGCCCCAGTTTTGGTTCGCACGAATGAAAAAGACCTGCACACAGGCTTGCCCACCTTCCATATGCAGGGCGATGATATCGGCTTCGGCCACATTCTGCGGATTGATGCCCTGGGCTTGCTGCACCTGTGTCAGCGCATTGATACGGTCACGAAAGGCCGCGGCGCGTTCAAATTCCATCGCATCGCTGGCCACCTGCATTTCCTTTGCTAGGTTCGCCTGAATGCCACTGGTACGCCCCTGTAGAAAATCTCGCGCGTCTTTCACAGAGGCTGCATAATCTTCGGTGCTGATTTTACCACAGCATGGCCCGGTGCAGCGCTTGATCTGATATTGCAGACACGGGCGGGTGCGGCTGTTGAACATACTATCGGTACAATCGCGCAGCATAAACACACGCTGCAACTGGTTCAGGGTCCGGTTTACAGCCCCACCAGATGCAAAGGGACCAAAGTAATCGCCCTTCGCCTTACGTGCACCACGATGTTTTTTGATCTGCGGGAATTCATGATGGCCCGTCAGCATGATCATGGGAAAGCTTTTGTCATCCCGCAGCAGCACGTTGAAATGTGGTTTCAGCTGCTTGATCAGGTTCTGTTCCAATAGCAGCGCTTCGGTTTCGGTACGCGTGGTCAGAAACATCATGCGCCGGGTCTGGGAAATCATCCGCAGAATACGCGGGGTATGGCCATTCGGGTTTGCGTAATTTGACACGCGCTTTTTCAGGCTGCGCGCTTTACCCACATATAGGATTTTCCCGGTCTCATCCAACATCCGGTAAACACCGGGCGAGTTGTCCAACGTCTTCAGATAACTGTGCACACAGGCATGACCAACCAGAGGTTTGCCAGCTTCATCTATTGGGAAATCAGTGTTTTCAGTGTCTGTCATTCGGATTTTTGTGATTCTGTTCTGGCTGCAATCTTATCGTAGCTGACACAAGATAAAACATATCAACTGTTTCTGTGGATAACTCCGGGGGTAACTTTCCCTGAGTGTGACCAGACTGCGGAAAATAACGGCTTTCGTCGATTTGCCTAATTTTTAGGCAGTTTTTCAAGTTATTGTTTTTAAAGGTAATTTTAACTTCACCCTCCAAACAACTGATAACATTAATATTTTTGTTACGGTATTGTAACGCCTCTTTAACGCCGTGCACAAGTTGTCGCAGGATTTGAATTTCCGTCATCTTCACTGCTGTGGTTAACGTTTTGTTAACGCATCTCAGACAAGCGAATCCAGCGCCGTTAGCTCAGGATTGCGCAAATATATGCGACGTAAAGCACACAGAAGAAGATGCCCCAAGCCCGGGTGATATTCCAGCGCAGAAAGACAAAAGGGAACAGCATCAGCGACGCTGCCAGCATCACCCAGATATCCAATTTCAGGAATTGCGGATCCACGGGAATATCCCCGATCAGAGAGGCGATCCCGATAATAGCCAGCAGATTAAACATGTTTGACCCGATGACATTTCCCAAGGCCACATCCGCCTGACGGCGCAGAGCAGCCATCACTGTTGTCGCCAGTTCCGGCAAGGATGTGCCCACAGCGACCAGTGTCAGGCCGATGACGGTTTCACTGATACCAAAGTCACGGGCGATATCCACCGCCCCTTCGACCAAAAGCTCCGCCCCCAAAGGCAAGCCAATCAGGCCCAACACCAGAAACAAGCCGATCTGCCAGCCCGGCATGTTTTCATCGGCACCTTCAAGTTCTTCGAGTTCATCACAAGGGGCACAGTCACGCCCGGCCTTGCGGTGGCGGTTCGCCTCGCGTGCCTGATCGAACAAAATATAAGCCAGGACAACCAGCAGACCGATCCCATGCATCCAGGTCAGCGGCCCGGCAAAGCAGACACCGATAAAAATCAACGTGGCCAAGATCATGTACAGGTAGGTTTTGCGCGTATTACACTCACTGGAATGCAATCCGGTCATAATCGCGGGCACACCCAGAACCAGCAAAACATTCGCTGTGTTTGACCCAACAACATTGCCCATCGCGATACCCGGCGCACCTTCGGTCACCGCCTGAATGGCAATTAGTAATTCGGGTGCAGAGGTGCCAAAAGCCACGATTGTCAGACTGACAATCAGCGCAGGAATGCCCATGCGCAACGACAAATTCACAGCGCCTTTCACAAGCACATCGCCCGCCAAAAGCAGAATAATCAGGCCAAGCCCCACGAAGATCCAGTCCATCACAGTCGTCAGCCCTTTTTGGTTCCGCACGCACAGGGTCCGCGACCAATGCGAAAGCGTCCGCAGCGCGGACATTTCTGTTTCTCAATTGCTGCCTGCCCCGGAAAGCGCAGTTTGCCAAACATGGCAAGTACCATCATTCCAACCAGAAACAGAACAACAATTTTAATAATCATCCGTTAAAGCCCGTATCGCGCGAATTCAATTCGCTCTTCTACGGCGCCCGCCATACCTTCAGCAGCACTGGCCCCAAACCGGCCCAGAAGACCGCGTTTTACGCCATATGTTCGAAAGTTACATTTCTCACCAAACCGGTCTTTCATCACGGTTTTCATGTGACCAAGGCCATCAGCAAGCCCGGCTTTCACCGCCTGCGCCCCGATGCGTACTTCGCCATTAAACAGGTCCTGATCCGCGTCCAATTTACCGGCACGTCGGGTTTTCACATGATCGATAAAGACATCGTGAATTTGTTCGAGGATTGTCTTCAGGCGATCCACATCTTCGGGATTTTCAGCCTTAAACGGATCCAGCATCGATTTTGACGTACCCGCGGTATAGACGCGCCGGTGCACACCATGACGTGCAATAAAATCTTCCAGACCAAACCCGGCGGAAATCACCCCGATTGATCCCAGAACAGAACTTTGATCCGCATAAATTTCATCTGCTGCAGCGGCCAACCAATAGCCCCCGGATGCTGCGACATCCTCTACAAAAGCAAAAACTGGCACGCTTTTCTCATCTGACAGGCGGCGAATGCGTGCCCCGATCAGGGATGACTGCACCGGCGATCCCCCCGGAGAATTGATAATCAGCGCCACAGCCGAAGGCTTGCCTTTGGAAAAGGCCTTTTCCAGAACTGGGCCGATCTTTTCATCAGACAGGCCACGGTTGCCGGCCGAGATCACGCCAGACAAGCGCACCACAGCAACGGTTTTTTCAGATTTGAGAAATGGGATCCAGCGTTTCATCCTCTTCATGTAGGCGGGCGGGCCATCGGGAACAAGGTTCTTCGCGCATGCCATGCGACAAATTGTGTCGCCGGGGCCACGCATTATGACGGGAATTCCTGTTGTTTTTTCCCCTGCCGCGCCTCCCAGGTCGTCCAAGCGTCGGGCGTATCTAGATCTGTAATCGCTCCATCGCGTGGCGTATTGATATGCTGCACAATCCCTTTTTCCCGCTGTAAAATGCCCCTAGCCCCCTGATCCCCCTGTGCCCGACCCAGTTCTGCAAACCAGCTGCTGCCGAACAACACAGGGTGCCCGGGCGTCCCGTCGGCGCTGGCGGCCCGAATGATAGCTTGTGACCTCACGTCATCCGGCACGTCAGCAAAGCAATGAATCAACGCATTGTAATGATCTACCGTCAGATCTGGCATATCAGCCAAAGCGATGATCACCGCGTCCCCGCCTTTCATGTCCGCGATACCCGCAGCCAGAGATGCCCCCATACCATCCTGCCAATTGACGGCAAAGATCGGGCAGGCGCGGCTGGCATTCACAATTTCCAGACGTTCAGGTTTCTCACCGGGCAGCACAACAGACACATGTTTTGCCGCGCTGGCACAGGCCTTTTGCAAAGAACGTTGCAAAAGAGGCTCTCCCCCCGCAAGACGCATCAGCTTGTCTTCGCCCTGCATTCGTCGGGATGCGCCGGCCGCCAACAGTATGATGTGCACATCAGCCGTCATTTTGCTTGTGTCCGCCGTGGTGCGCCACGTTCAGGAACATCTTTCAGCAATCCACCCGCCCCCATCGCCGCGAAATCTGCATCCCCAAGTTCCAGCCCCGCCGCCACACGTTCCAACACCCAATCCGCACCATTCAAGGCCAAGGCACGGGCACATCCCGGAAGACCAATCACAGGTTTGCCCAGAAGCTCGCCCAGAAACAGCAGATTTCCCGGGTCGACGGGCATGCCAAATCGCGTAACAATTCCCCCCGCTTGACACAGTCCCGCAGGCGCAACATCCGCGCGATCTGAGGTTGCAGAGCCTGTCAGGATCAGAAACACATCCGGGGCATGGGTGGCCTGCATTTCTGACAATGCCGTCTTGAGATCCTCTTCGTGATGATCGCAGACCTGCACCTGAACAAGCTGCCCCCCCAAACGTTCAACACGTTGACGGGTGGCATCTTCTGCCTTGGCAATCAGGCTTTCCTTCATGCCCCGCACACGGGTCAGCACAAGCCCCCAGCGCAGCGGGCGAAACGGGGCAAGTGACATCAGCGGCGGGGTATCACAGGCCCGTCTCACGGTCTCTGCAGGAATAAAATACGGGATCATTTTTGCGGTCGCCACAAGAGAGCCTGCGCGCACATGGCTGTATTCTGGCAATGTCGCCAGTGTTACCGCCTCATCCACCTGGTTCAGGGCGATGACCCCGGGCACATCGACCTGCAGAAGACCATCCATCCCCGCGATCAGATTTACACGCCCATGCACAGGATCTGCACAATGCAGGCCTTCCCCCCTGATTGTCGCGGCAATCCGTGCGGCGGCCTCATTTTCCCCGACATCACCGGGATCGGCCCGGGCGATAGAGACCCCGTCAACACCCGCAGCAGTCAGCGCGACGATATCTGACGCCCCCAGAATACAGCCCTTTTTCAGACGCAGATCATTGATGTTCAGACTATGGGCAAGGGTTGCGCCTTCAGCCTGGTCAACCGGGCAATATCCAAATTTCATGCAGCCCCCTCAAAAATCACCACGTGACAATTTTGACAAAAGCTCGGTCACATTGCGTACGTCCAGCTTCTTCAGCAAACGCGCCCGTACATCTTCAATAGTACGCGGTGACAAGCCCAGCGCCTTGGCAATTTCTTTACTGGTTTTTCCCTGACTCAGGAAAACCACAACTTCCCTTTCGCGCGGGGTTAGGCGCACGCCCGCAGTCGCGTCTGAAATTGCCGCATAGGACATCACAACACGCGCCAACGGATCGGCCGGGGTTAATGTACGGGCGCGAAACCGACACCACGTCGCAACCCCGCCTTCCTTTGCCAGCAGACGTTCATCTGTGTAAATTTCGCCACGTTTCAGTGCATCCATGCCAATATCGCGAAAATCTTCAAACTCCCGCGCACTGCCGTATAGTTCGCGAAACGACAGGCCAATCAACATGCCTTTGCTACGCCCGGTCAGGTCCGCAAACACCTGATTCACGCTGCAGATCATGCGGTTTTCCGTCAAGACAATACCAAGAGGCGCCAGATCAAAGGCAAGAGCATCCACATCTGTTGAAATATCCATACCGGCCCTCCTGCGCCGTGATCCTACGGTATTGATACCGTATCATTTCTGCGTAAACCTGCAAGTGCGATTTAGGGACAGGAACATCCATTGACCACGATTGACAACATCTCTGATCTGATTGCCCGGGAAATAGAAGCCCGGCGCGATGATCTGATTGCTTTGACACAGGATCTGATCCGTATTCCAACCCTGAACCCACCAGGTGAAAATTATCTTCTGATCTGCGAATACTTGGAAAACCGACTGAAACGTCAAGGCTTTTCTGTGGAATTGGTCCGCGCCTATGGCACCCCTGGAGACAGTGATAAGTACCCACGTTGGAATATGGTCGCGCGATACGAAGGCAAATATCCCGGCGAATGCGTCCATTTCAACAGCCACACCGATGTCGTAGATGTGGGCCAAGGTTGGACATTTGATCCCTTTGGCGCAGAATTGCATGATGGCAAAATTTACGGACGCGGGGCCTGTGATATGAAAGGCGGACTCGCGGCGTCGATCATCGCAGCAGAAGCCTTTATTGCGCTTTTCCCAGACTTTGCCGGATCCATCGAAATCTCGGGGACTGCGGATGAAGAAAGCGGCGGCTTTGGGGGCGTTGCCTATCTGGCCGAGAAAGGGTTTTTCGCGCCCCAGCGTGTACAACATGTCATCATCCCAGAACCCTTGCAGAAAGATCGCATCTGCCTGGGCCACCGCGGTGTCTGGTGGGCCGAGATCGAAACACATGGTGAAATCGCCCATGGGTCCATGCCCTTCCTTGGGGACTGCGCCGTCCGGCACATGGGGGCGGTTGTGAATGAAATGGAAGAAAGCTTGTTTCCGGCCCTCGCCCAAAAACGCACCGACATGCCCGTCGTTCCCTTGGGCGCGCGGCAATCGACCATGAACATCAATTCCATCCACGGCGGTCAGGCGGAGCAGCCCGAAGATTTCACCGGCCTCCCCTCACCCTGTGTGCCTGACAGTTGCAAGATGATCGTCGACAGACGTTTCCTAATCGAAGAAGACATCAACGATGTGCAACGTGAGATCACAGATGTGTTGGATAAGGTCGCCGGGGAACGCGAAAACTTCCGCTATGACATCCGTGAAATGCATCGGGTTCTGCCGACGATGACCGAAAAATCTGCACCCGTTGTAGAAACCGTGTCCCGTGCGATTTCAGATGTGATGGGGAAAGACGCCGAATATGTTGTTTCCCCAGGCACCTATGACCAGAAACACATTGATCGCATCGGCAAGTTGAAAAACTGCATCGCCTATGGACCTGGCATTCTAGAACTGGCCCATAAACCGGATGAATATATTGGTGTCGATGACATGGTCGAAAGTGCGCGCGTCATGGCACAATCCTTGGCCGAACTTCTGCCCCGGCCAGGGATGGATTAACCATGTCTGCGCGATTATCCCTTCACAGGCACTTCGATATTGTCGATCAGCCGCACACCCGCAAGCCAGGCCGCCGCAAACAGGCGGGCCGGGCGCGTGGGAGCTGTCAGAAGAGTGAAATCATCATGGGCGCGGATCTCGAAATATTCCACTTCGGTGAAATCCGCGGCCCGCAACCGGGTCATCGCAACACCCTGCAACGTCGAAAATTCTGCGCCGCCCACCAACGCCTCAACCGTATCTGTCATTACCTCATGCAAGGTTGCGGCCTTCATCATGGCATGGTCCGACAGCAACAGGTTGCGCGACGACATCGCCAAACCGGTTTCTTCGCGCACGGTCGGGCACCCGATGACTTCGATATCAATGTCCAGATCCCGCGCCATGCGGGTAACGATCATCAGCTGTTGAAAATCCTTTTCCCCAAAGAAAGCCTGATCCGCCGCTGTCTGCAAAAACAGCTTAGCAACCACCGTTGCAACCCCATCAAAATGTCCGGGGCGATGCGCCCCTTCCATCACGTCAGTCAGGCCCGACACGGAAACATTTGTTGTGAAATCAGATGGATACATCTGTTCCCCACCGGGAACCCAGACCACATCCACCCCCACGGGCGTCAATTTGCGCGCATCTTCCACCTCGGTGCGGGGGTAGTTCGCAAGGTCTTCCGGGTTATTGAACTGTTTCGGGTTCACAAAGATCGTCACAATCACCCGGTCACAACTCTTTCGCGCAGCCCGTGCCAAGGACAGATGTCCATCGTGCAGCGCGCCCATAGTTGGCACAACGCCAATGGTTTCACCGGCGCGTTTCCAAGCACGCGTGATCTGGCGCAATTCATCCAGCCCGCGAATGATCCGGGGCGGCTGTTGTGATGTCATATCCATCATCCCTTTCCGGGTGCCTGATCCGCAAAGATATGCTCTGGCCCCGGGAAGCTGCGCGCGCGCACTTCCCGGGCGTATTCGGCAATCGCGGCCTCACCCTGCGTGCCAAGCTCTGCATATCTTTTTACGAATTTCGCCTTAAACGCCGTGAACAAACCCAGCATATCATCCACCACCAAGATCTGCCCGTCACAGCCCGCCGATGCCCCGATCCCAATCGTCGGAATATCAATGTCAGAGGTGATCTGATCCGCAAGATTTGCTGGCACTTTCTCAAGCACCACAGCAAAGGCACCAGCCGCTGCCACAGCCTTTGCATCTGTGATCAGCGCAGCACCGGCATCACCGCGCCCCTGCACCTTATAACCGCCCAATGTATTGATCGACTGCGGTGTCAGGCCGATATGGGCCATGACCGGAATGCCGCGCATCACCAGAAACGCGATGGTTTCGGCCATATGCGCGCCACCTTCCAATTTAACCGCCCCCGCCCCAGTTTCCGCCATCAGACGGGCGGCATTGCGAAACGCGTGTTGCGGGCTTTCTTCGTAACTGCCAAAGGGCATGTCGATAACCATCATTGCCGATTGCAGCCCACGTGCCACGGCCTGACCATGCATGATCATCATGTCCATGGTCACACCCAAGGTCGACGGCAGTCCGTGCAGCACCATACCAACGCTGTCGCCCACCAAGACAAAATCGCAATGATCATCCATCATCTGCGCCATTGGCGTGGTATAGGCGGTCAAACTGACCAGCGGATCCCCCCCTTTGCGCCCCCGAATGTCATCGGGAAGCGGGGCGGTTTTATGGGCTGTGGCACTCATCAGGGGCTCCGGCACTTTGCGGCATTGCCCAAAACATATAACACTGACGACACCGTAATTCTACGGTATAAACCAAATAAGACGTAGGGGAACTGCCGCAAGACTTGCGCAACGGCCAATTCGCAACAAAACTACGGCCAGAACAGAGGGAGATGACAATGAAGAAACCAGGGACATTTACCAGAATAACCGCAGCCGCTTCTTTTGCCGCACTGATCGCAGGTGGGGCATTTGCCGCTCAGACTGAATTGACCATAGGTCTCCAGCTGGAACCGCCACATCTGGATCCGACCAGCGCCGCTGCTGGGGCAATAGATCAGGTGGTGTATTCCAACATTTTTGAAGGTCTGACACGATTTGGCCCGGATGGCGCTGTAAACCCTGGCTTGGCCGAAACCTGGGAAATTTCCGAAGATGGTCTGACCTGGACGTTCAATCTGCGTCATGGCGTGACTTTCCACGATGGCACAGATTTTGAGGCAAGCGATGTGGTTTTCAGCCTGGATCGCGCCCGGTCCGAAGACAGCACCAACGCACAAAAAGCCCTATTTGAAGGCATTGCATCCGTAGAAGCCGTCGATGCGCATACCGTCAAAATCACCCTGACCGCACCCAACGGGAACTTCCTGTTTAATCTGGCCTGGGGCGATGCCGTGATTGTTGCTCCAGAAAGCATTGAAAACATCACCACAAAACCCGTGGGCACGGGCGCGTTTACCTTTGCCAATTGGGTACAGGGCGATGCGATCACCATCCTGCGCAATGACGCCTATTGGGGGGATGCGCCTGCGCTGGAAAGCGCGACATTTAAATTCATCTCAGAACCTTCTGCGGCGCTGAACGCCATGATGGCAGGTGATGTGGATGCGTTTTCTGGCTTTCCGGCCCCTGAAAACCTAAACCTATTCGAAGCCGACCCGCGCTTTCAAGTTCTCGTCGGTTCGACCGAAGGGGAAACAATCCTGTCGACCAACAACAAAATGCCGCCCTTTGATAATGTGAAGGTGCGTCAGGCCCTGGCCCACGCGATTGATCGCCAGGCAATTATCGACGGGGCAATGTTTGGCTATGGCACGCCTATTGGCACGCATTTCGCCCCCCACAACCCGGATTACGTCGATCTGACGGGGCAATCCGAATATGACCCGGAAAAAGCCCGCGCCCTGCTGGCTGAGGCGGGTTTTGCCGAAGGGTTTACTACCACGCTGAAACTGCCGCCCCCCTCTTACGCCCGTCGCGGCGGAGAGATCATCGCAGCCCAACTGCGCGAGGTCGGGATTGAAACCGAGATCAGCAATCTGGAATGGGCACAATGGCTGGAAGAGGTCTTTCGCGGCAAAGATTTCGGCCTGACGATCGTCAGCCATACGGAACCTTTCGACATCGGGATTTACGCGCGGCCGGAATATTACTTCCAGTATGACAACGCTGAATTCCAGACGCTGATGGATACGCTGACCGCCGAAACCGATCCCGCCAAACGCAGCGAAATGATCGCCACGGCACAGCAGACCATCGCTGATGATTATGTGAACGGTTATCTGTTCCAGTTGGCATCCCTGTCTGTCGCAAACGTTAAGATCCAGGGGCTCTGGGCCAATGCGCCGACACAAGCCACCGATCTGACCGGCGTAAGCTGGACCGACTGATACCGACCCTGACCTTCCCCGGCGACATATGTTGCCGGGGGCTTATTGAACGCCGGAAACCCCATGCTTCGCTATATCCTGAAACGCCTCCAGGCGCTTGTGATCAGCCTGATCATCGCAAGCCTTGTCATTTTTGCCGCCGTGGAAATCGTGCCCGGTGATCCAGCATCTTTCATGCTGGGCATCAATGCGCAGGAAGATACGATCATGGCGCTGCGGGAACAGTTGGGGCTGAATGTGTCGCTGTGGGAACGGTATTTTTCGTGGATCACGGGCATGATACAGGGGGATTTTGGCACCTCATATACCTATCGCACCCCCGTGGCTGAGATGATTTCCGAGCGCATGATCATATCAGGCCCGCTGGCGCTGTATGCTCTGACGCTGTCGACGCTTATCGCCTTTCCTGCGGGCATCATTGCAGCCACGCGACGCGGATCTGTTGCCGATGTATCGGTCATGGGGATCACGCAACTGGGCGTTGCGATCCCCAATTTCTGGTTTGCCATGCTGATGGTTGTGGTCTTTGCCATCAATCTTCAGTGGTTCTCTGCCGGTGGGTTTCCCGGCTGGGATGCTGGTTTTTTCGCGGCGATGAAAGCCCTGACATTGCCCGCCATTGCCCTGGCCCTTCCCCAAGCATCCATCCTTGCCCGCGTCATGAGATCCGCCTTGTTAGACACTTTATCTGAAGACTACATCCGCACCGCCCGCGCCAAAGGCCTGACCCGTCGCCAGGCCCTATGGCGGCACGCATTGCGCAATGCGCTGATCCCCGTTTTGACCATCATTGGGTTGCAGTTCGCGTTTCTTCTGGCGGGCGGCATTATCATTGAAAAAGTCTTTTTCCTGCCCGGCCTTGGACAGCTGATCTTTCAGGCCATCACCCAGCGGGATCTGATTGTAGTGGAAAGCGTGGTGATGATTTTGGTCTTTGCGGTGATCCTTGTGAACTTCGCCGTTGATCTTGCCTATGGCATTGCCGATCCACGCCTGCGGAGGGCCCGGACATGATCCGAATGCTCCTGAGATCCCGCAATTTCACCCTTGGTCTGATCCTGACACTGATCTTTGCCTTCGCGGCCCTGATCAGCTTCGCCTGGACCCCATATGACGTCACCACAGTTGATATCGCCAACCGGCAACTGCCCCCTGGCTGGCCCAACCTGCTGGGAACCAATCAATACGGGCGCGATGTTCTGTCGATGATCATGATCGGCGCGCGCGTGTCGATTGCTGTAGCGCTGGTTGCGGTTGGCATTGGCATGGTGATTGGCGTGCCGCTTGGCCTGGCCGCGGCCGCGAAAAAAGGCGGGCTGTGGGATGAAATCATCATGCGCGGCAATGATCTGGTTTTCGCCTTTCCATCCCTTGTGATCGCCATTCTGATCACCGCTATTTTCGGGCCCTCTGCCATCAACGCCATCATCGCCATTGGTATCTTTAACATCCCGGTGTTCGCCCGTATCACACGCGGCGGGGCGCTGTCTTTGTGGGAACGAGACTATATTCTGGCTGCCCGCGTTGCAGGAAAATCCCCGACCCGGATTTCAGTGGAACATATCCTGCCCAATGTCATGAACCTGCTGATTGTCCAAGGCACCATCCAGTTCTCCCTTGGCATTCTTGCCGAAGCGGGCCTGTCTTTTGTCGGTCTAGGTGTGCAATCCCCGACCCCCAGCTGGGGGCGAATGTTGGCCGAAAGTCAGACATTGATTTACACCCATGCCTATCTGGCCCTGTTTCCAGGTCTTGCGATCGTGCTGACCGTTCTGGGGTTAAACCTGATGGGAGATGGATTACGCGATACGTTTGATCCCAAAGTCAGAAAGGCCCGATCATGAGCCTACTGACAATTAGTAACCTGTCCATGAAAATTGGTGCGGTGAAGATCCTGCACGATGTCAGCATGTCTGTCGCCCCAGGTGAAATCCTAGGCGTGATTGGTGAAAGCGGATCTGGCAAATCCATGACTGCGTTTTCTGTGATGCAATTGCTGCCCGATGCCGCGACCTGTACTGGTGCGATCACTCTCGCAGATACCGAGATCTTAAAGGCATCCGAATCTGATCTTTGTGCCATTCGCGGCAATGATGTGGGCATGGTGTTCCAGGAACCCATGACCGCGTTGAACCCCGTGAAAAACATCGGGGATCAAGTGGCCGAAACCATTCGTATTCATGAACCAGGCGTCAGTAAGCGCGACGCCCTGGACCGCGCCCGCAAAGCCCTTGATCGCTGCGAGTTACCCGAAGATCGCTTTCCTCTGACCCGCTATCCACACGAAATGTCCGGCGGTCAGCGTCAGCGTGTAGTCATTGCCATGGCAATTGCCCGTCACCCGAAATTGCTGATCGCGGATGAACCGACCACAGCCCTTGATGTCACGACCCAGGCCGAAATTCTGACCCTGCTGAAACGGCTGGTGACGGAAGACAACATGGGCCTCATGATGATCACCCATGATCTTGCGGTGGTGTCGGATATGGCCGATCACATCGTGATTATGAAAGATGGCCAAGTGGTCGAAGAAGGCCCCGCCGCGACCCTTTATAAGGACATGCAGCACCCCTATACAAAGGCGCTGTTCGAAGCCTCGTCGCATCAACCCGATCGCACGGCACCCGTCCAAAAGAAACCTCTTCTGCAGGTGCGCGGACTGATCCGTGACTATACCCTTCCACGCACAAAACTGTTTGCAGCCCCCGGTAAGTTCCGCGCGGTGAATGACGTAAGTTTCGAAATCAAACGCGGCGAAAGTCTGGGTTTGGTGGGGGAAAGCGGTTGCGGAAAATCGACCCTAACACGGGCGATTTTGGGGCTTGAAGCCATTCAAGGTGGCGAAATTATCCTTGATGGTGCGCCCTTGTTTACAGATAGGCAGATCAACCGTGTCGCCCGGCGCAAGATGCAAGTGGTGTTTCAGGATCCATACGGATCGTTCAACCCTCGCTGGAAGGTTTCCCGACTGATCACAGAACCTTTTCATCTATTGGACAACCCGCCCAGGGGGCTTGCCATGGAAACCGCAGTTGATCAGGCTTTGAAATCCGTTGGACTGTCCGCAGATGACAAACACAAACATATTCACGAATTTTCCGGTGGTCAGCGCCAGCGTATCGCAATTGCCCGCGCTCTGATCACACGCCCAGAACTGATCATCCTGGACGAAGCGGTTTCCGCCCTCGATGTATCCGTACGCGCCCAGGTTCTAGACCTTTTGGCAGAGCTTTCACAAAAACACGGGCTGACCTATTTGTTCATCTCTCATGACCTGTCTGTCGTGCGTACAATCACCGACCGGGTTCTGGTCATGAAATCCGGGGAAATCGTCGAGACCGGGGAAACAGACACTGTTTTTGACACACCACAACATCCCTACACCCAGGCTTTGATCGCAGCTGCACCCCGCCTGCCTGATGACTTAAAGGAAACAATATGACCCTTTCCCAGGACCTCTGGTTCGACACAGATAAATGCTTTGTTAACGGCCACTGGATTGCCCCTGTAACCGGTGACACATTACCTGTCGAAGATCCGTCAACAGGGCAGATCACAGGTGCAATTGCACGGGGAACAAAGGCAGATATCGACGCTGCCGTCCACGCCGCAGAAAACGCCCTTCAAGGGGACTGGGGCAGAATGACAGCTGTGGAACGCGGACGTATCCTGACGCGGATCGGGCAACTTGCCCTGACCCGTGTAGACCAACTGGCCCGCATAGAAGCGCAGGACGTTGGCAAACCTCTGACACAGGCGCGGGCCGATGCTGTGGCCCTTGCGCGGTATATGGAATTCTACGGGGGCGCTGCGGATAAAATTCATGGTGAAACAATCCCTTACATGGATGGCTATACGGTTTACACCCTGCGCGAGCCCCACGGTGTAACCGGCCATATCGTGCCGTGGAACTATCCGATGCAGATCATCGGTCGCAGCGTCGGGGCAGCGTTAACCATGGGCAATGCCTGTGTACTGAAGCCCGCAGAAGAGGCCTGCCTGACGGCACTTGCCTTTGCCGAAATCGCCCGTGAAGCGGGCCTGCCCGCAGGCGCCTTGAACGTGGTACCGGGCCTTGGCGAAGAGGCGGGCGCCGCCCTGTCATCCCACCCAGGCGTGCATCACATTTCCTTCACGGGCTCCGTGGGCGTTGGTAAACTCATCCAACAGTCCGCCGGTGACAATGTTGTGCCCGTCACCTTGGAACTGGGTGGAAAATCCCCGCAATTGGTGTTCAAAGACGCGGATATTAACGAAGCCTTACCTTTCCTTGTCAACGCAGGC
Source organism: Halocynthiibacter sp. (assembly GCF_049608145.1). NCBI lineage: Bacteria > Pseudomonadati > Pseudomonadota > Alphaproteobacteria > Rhodobacterales > Paracoccaceae > Halocynthiibacter > Halocynthiibacter sp. The sequence continues at coordinate 30,207 of NZ_JBMYXF010000001.1, read as the reverse complement.
ATTCAGAACGCGGGTCAAACCTGTTCCGCTTCGTCCCGCATCTTAGTGCAACGCGCATGTTTTGATGAAGTCTGCGAAAAAATGGCCATGTCTTATGGCGCATTGAAAGTCGGCCCGGCTTTGTCAGATCTGAATGTCGGCCCGCTGATTTCCGCCCGTCAGAAAGAGATCGTTTCTGGTTTTCTTCATGCAGGCGACACCCTTGAGAAAATCGGCGAAGGCCAGATCATCGCAGATGCACCGGATACAGGTCATTATGTTGCGCCAACTCTGTTTGCTCCGGTCGATGCCCGTCACAGCCTTGCGCAGGACGAAATCTTTGGACCAGTGCAGGTGATCATCCCGTTTGACGATGAAGAAGAGGCCGTAAAGATTGCAAACGGAACGGATTTTGGTTTGGTGGCTTCGATCTGGACTGACAGCGGTGCGCGGCAAATGCGTCTCGCAAAACACCTGCGTTCAGGGCAGGTATTTATCAACAACTACGGCGCCGGGGGCGGGGTTGAACTGCCCTTTGGGGGCGTCGGAAAATCCGGTCACGGCCGAGAAAAAGGCTTTGAAGCCTTATATGGATTTTCCACCTTAAAAACCGTCGCGGCGAAACATGGATAAGGCAATATCATGAAACTTAAAGGTAAAACAGCAATTGTAACCGGCGGTGCATCAGGCTTTGGTCTGGGGATTGCCGAGAAATTCATCGCAGAAGGAGCAACCGTTCTGATCGCTGACATCAATGGCGCCGCGGCAGAGGAAACTGCACGTGGCATCGGCGCATTCGCGGCGCAATGCGACGTTTCAAGTGACGCCGATGTTGGCAGGTTGACCGCGACGGCACTGGTGAAAATGGGCCGCATCGATGTACTTGTGAACAACGCTGGTATCACCCATTTGCCCGCCGCAATGGAAGATATTTCTGAGGAAGATTTCGATCGCGTCCTGAATGTAAACACAAAGTCGGTGTATCTGGCGGCAAAACACATCGTTCCCCTGATGAAAGCGCAGGGATCTGGGGCAATTCTTAACGTTGCCTCCACAGCTGGGGTCAGCCCACGCCCCCGATTGTCATGGTATAATGCATCCAAGGGCTGGATGATCACCGCGACCAAAGCCATGGCTGTGGAACTTGCCCCCGCAGGTGTACGCGTCAACGCGATCAATCCTGTTGCCGGCGAAACACCATTGTTGAAATCCTTCATGGGGGAAGACACGCCCGAGATGCGCGAAAAATTTGTTTCAACCATCCCAATTGGACGTTTTTCCACCCCACAAGACATGGGCAATGCCGCTGCTTTTCTTTGTTCAGAGGAGGCCAGCATGATCACCGGCGTAGCAATGGAAGTCGACGGCGGGCGCTGCATATGATCCCCATGCAACCTGGCCCCCGCAACCTGATCACCGATGTCCAAGGACTGCGCGTGGGCAATGCGGATAACACGGAACTGAAATCCGGCACCACAGTTCTGGTTGGCGATACGCCTTTTACGGCCTCGGTTGATATCATGGGCGGAGCACCAGGCACACGGGAAACCGAACTGCTTGATCCCCAGCGGACCGTAGAACAGGTTGATGCGCTGGTCCTGTCCGGCGGTTCCGCCTTTGGTCTTGATGCCCCGTCCGGCGTCAGTGACGGGTTACGCAGCATCGGGCGCGGATTTCAGCTGGGCCCTGCCCTGATCCCGATTGTGCCGGGTGCCATTATTTTTGATCTGCTGAATGGCGGAGACAAAGCTTGGAGCGAAAACCCTTACCGTGCCCTGGGGCGGTCGGCACTCAACAACGCTTCAGAAAATTTCTCTCTTGGCAGTTATGGCGCGGGTAAAGGCGCGGTCACAGGCAATTGCAAAGGGGGGCTGGGCTCTGCCTCTCTCGTCATGCCTTGCGGAACAACTGTCGGGGCGCTTGTTGCCGCAAACCCCATTGGAAATGTGGTCACAGCGAATGGCCATTTTCACGCGGCAACTTTCGAAATCGGCGCTGAATTTGGTGGATTAGGCCCTGATCCGCGTTCCATCGGATGCCTGCCACATCACAGCAAGAAGATCGCAAAAATGATGGAACTTGCGGCGGATGCAAATCAAGCCCCCACCGCCAATACAACCATCGCCATCGTTGCAACCGATGCCACCCTGACCAAAGCCCAGTGCAAACGTATGGCTGTCATGGCACAGGACGGTCTTGGGCGCGCAATTGTGCCCGCCCATTCCCCGATGGATGGTGATCTGATTTTTGCAGCCAGCACAGACAAACGCCAAGCACCCGAACTTGCTGACCTAGGCCACGCAGCTGCTATGTGCCTTTCACGTGCAATTGCCCGTGCCGCCTGGGAAGCCACACCGGAAGAAGGTGATGTTCTTCCCTGCATTCGAAGTTGATCTTCTATCCGCCGCTCCCACACGGGTACATCTTACTTATTTCATCTTGCAAGAAATACTCCGGGGGTACGGGGGCTGGCCCCCGCACTGGCATTTCCGATCAAGAGGCCTTGGAATAGGTTCCCGCATCGCGTGTATAGGCATCATAACGGCTGGCGATGATCCGGGTTAGAGGACGCCCTTCTTCTGTGATCCGCAACAGGGCGCCATCTTGCACCACATATGGTGAAAACTCTGACGCAATCATGTTGTGCAGATCTATCAGATCTGACGCCTGTTCAAACTGTGAACCAAGTAGGCCTAGATCCAGTTCAAAATTACACATCAGCCCGTCAATCACCGCTTTGCGCAGCAAATCATCCTTCTGAAAACGATGCCCGCGGGAACCGGTCAGAACGCCTGCTTCTACTTTACCGGTCCACGCACCGGTCGCGGGTGCATTCTGCAGCCAACCTTCCTTAAAGGAAGAAATCGAAGACGCCCCGATACCAATCAGCGTATCACAATGATCAGCAGTATAGCCCTGAAAGTTCCGCCGTAGACGGCCTTCTTGCAAAGCCAGCGACAATTCATCATCCGCCTTGGCAAAGTGATCAATGCCAATCGCCTGATAGCCCGCATTGCGAAACATTTCAGCGGCGACTTGAGACAATGTATAGCGTTCCAGATCACCTGGCAGAGTTTCTTCTTTGATCAACTTCTGGCGTTTGGCCATATGGGGCACATGGGCATAGCCAAACAGCGCCATACGGTCAGGATCCAGGGCCAGCACCTTCGCGACTGTATCGCGCATGTGATCTTCTGATTGAAATGGCAGGCCATACACCAGATCAGCGTTCAGCGAATGGATCCCAGCCGCACGCAGCATATCCACACAATGTTTTGTGACGTCCCAAGGCTGATGGCGACCAATGGCTTCCTGCACATCTTCCGCAAAATCCTGAATGCCGATAGAGGCCCGGTTCATGCCTTCCAGACGCAACGCCTCGATCTTCGCCGCATCGACCAAAGTAGGGTCTATTTCAACGGAAAATTCAAATTCGTCAGCAGGTGGGAAAACTGATTTCACCGCCTGGGCCAGGTCATGGATCATCTCAGGCAACAGAATAGTCGGCGTCCCACCACCCCAATGCAGACGCCCCATTTTCACGCCCTTTGGCAGGCGCGCGCGGATCATCTCCAACTCTGCCTTCAGCGTTTTCACATAACCCGCCACGGGTGACATAGTTTGGGTGCCCTGGGTACGACAGGCGCAAAACCAGCAAAGCCGTTCACAAAACGGCACGTGGACATAGACAGAAACCGGTTCACACGGATCCAAAGAAGCCAGGCATTCCGCCTGAAAATCAGCCCCTAGATCAGTTGAGAAAACGGGTGCGGTGGGATAGCTCGTGTATCGCGGTACACGGGCATCAAACAGGCCAAGACGGCGAAGATCAGATATGCGTTCCATCAGGGTAATATATGGATTCGCAGACAGGTATTCTTTGCGCTGGATCAACCCCGCAGGTACGGTCTCTCTTGACGCATTAAATGAATCACGGGAATTTCAGATGCAGCGGATCACTGGCCTCAACTCTCTCGCAAAACTGCCCGAACTTCTTTTACCTTATCACCATAGCAGGGTTCTGCTTGTGACTGGAAAGGCCTCCTATGTGACCAGTGGCGCCCAGCAAGTTGCAGAAACCGCCCTGAAAGACATGGATGTCCTTCGCTTCAACGACTTTGAGATAAACCCGAAAATCGAAGACGCCATTCGCGGGGCAGATCTTGCACGTCACAAAGGCATCGATCTGATCCTGGCAATTGGCGGCGGCAGCGTTCTGGACATGGCGAAACTGATCAAAGCGTTTTATGCCAATCCCGATGCCTCAGAATCTCTAGCCAAGGGAAAAACCCCTGTAACAGACCCTGATATCCCCCTGATCGCAGTGCCTACCACAGCGGGATCGGGCAGCGAAGCCACCCATTTCGCAGTGGTCTATATCGGGGGTGAAAAATTCTCACTCGCGGCCCCGTGCTTATTACCAGATCGCATCATTCTGGATGGCGTCTTGCTGGCCAGCGCCACACCTTATCAAAAAGCCTGCAACATTTTAGACGCCCTTGCGCAGGCCATTGAAAGCGCCTGGGCTGTAGGTTCAACAAAAGAAAGCCGTGACACAGCCTTTCGTGCCATTGATCTGATCACGCAGCACGCCCACGCGATGGTTCGCCCTGATGCTGACCCCGCGTCCCTTCAGGGCCTGTCCGAGGCGGCCAATCTGGCGGGGCAGGCAATCAATATTTCAAAAACCACCGCCGCTCACGCCTGGTCTTACGGCATCACCGGGCAATACGGCATCCCTCACGGCCACGCGGTTTGGCTGACTTTACCGATGATATTTCAGATCCATGCACAGGCAAGGAACCAACAGATCTCAGACCCACGCGGCCCTGCACATCTGCGGAAAATTATGGCGCGCCTGATGCAGGCCCTGTCCATCGACAGAACGGATCAATGCTGTGCTGTTCTACGTGGGTTTATGGAAGACCTGGCCGTGCAACATGATTTGGAAAAACTTGGCCCAAACACGATTAAAAAACGCGGTACGCTGTCACAACTTGCCAATATGCAACGCATGTCAAACAACCCGATCCGGCTGAACCCTCAGAATATTAAGGACATCTTCAGGATCTAGGCCTGGCAGGTAAAGGATCACCTGCCCAAACAGTTTAGTGACCTTAAAAATGCGTTTACGCGCGCGGGCCCACATGGCTTTCACCGCGGGCTTTGGACAAGGCGATCTGTTTCTGACGTTCACGGAAACGCGTTTTTCGATCTTCTGATGTTTCATCAACGCAAAGATGGCAGCTGACACCTTCTTCATATTCCGAACGTTCCAGATCTTCAGGCAGGATCGGACGGCGGCAGGCGTGACACAGGTGATGTGGCCCTTCTACCAAGCCGTGACCAATGGAAACACGCTGATCAAAGATAAAACATTCACCTTCCCAGGTGCTTTCTTCTTCCGGCACTTCTTCCAGATATTTCAGAATGCCGCCTTTCAGGTGATAGACGTCTTCAACACCTTGGCCCATCAGATAATTCGTGGATTTTTCACAGCGAATGCCGCCGGTACAGAACATCGCCACACGTTTATTGTGGAAACGGTCCGCGTTCTTTTCCCACCATTCCGGGAATTCACGGAAGGATTTGGTTTCCGGATCAATCGCCCCTTTGAACGTACCGATGCCAACCTCGTAATCATTGCGGGTATCGATCACCACAACATCATCTTGGGTGATCAGATCGTTCCAATCTTTTGGCTCGACATAGTTCCCAACAGAGGCCGTCGGATCGACATCAGGTTGCCCCATTGTGACGATCTCTTTCTTAAGCTTCACCTTCATGCGGTTGAACGGCATCTCAGACGACGGGCTCTCCTTATGAATAAGGTCAGAACAGCCCGGCAAAGCCCGAATATAGGCCAGCATCCGATCAAGGCCAGCACGCGTTCCCGCGACTGTTCCGTTGATCCCTTCCTTCGCAAGAAGAAGTGATCCTTTGATCCCCTCTTCGTCGCACAAAGCCTGAAGCGGCCCCTGCACGGCAGGCGGGTTATCGATACGGGCGAAGTGATATAGTGCGGCTACAATAGTCATGGGGCGGACATAGGCCGATCTGGTATCAGGATCAAGTTAAAGCTGGTTGTTCCGCTTTCTCAGGCCAGCTGTATTTCAGGAAGAACTGGGATTTTCCGCGCCATGTCCGAAGCAAGGATTTCCTTCGTATACCAAACAGTCAGCACGTCCTTTTGTAACAATTCTGGACAGCAATCTGGCAGATCCTCTGCCGGGACATCCGGATGTAATACCATTTTCTGAGCAATCACGCTGAGAAAGGCAAAGGTCACCGTCGCATTAAACTTTTCAGGCACACCAGCTTTTGTAACCAGGGCCTTCAGACCACTGGCATAAAGATGGGCCGCCTCAAAGAAATCGTAATTTTGCAAGGCGTAAGCCGCGCAGATCACATGGTCGCGATGGGTAAACGTGGCAGGGTCAAGCGATGCATCACAAAGGGTTGCAAAGCGATGACCAATGTTCGAGTTGTGACCGTTCATTTCATTTTTCCCTCAGCCGGTGGCTGTCTTGCGCTGTCAGGTCAAGATCATAGACCCCTTTCAAGGCTTCAATTTTCCCTAGGGTTTCATCTGAAAACGGTGTTTTCCCTTCAAAACAATGCAAAGCCATGCCTTCGATCAGCTCAGCCGTAGACATATCCAAATGCTCTGCCAGCCCCTTCAGAACTTTCAAAAGCCGCGTTTCAATCCGAAAACCGGTTTGCGTGCGTGTCACTGTTTTCATTTAGCCATTCTTTCGATTGATACCTTGGTACCAATATAACGATTCTCACATATTGACCAGCCCTCTTTCACCCCCTACCAATTTCACATCTAGGGAGGCCCACATGCGCGCATCACACGAAGCATTGATTGTTATCGACGTTCAGAACGATTTCTGTCCCGGGGGCGCGCTTGCCGTTTCTGAAGGGGATCAGATTGTTGCAGAGATCAACGGCATGATGAATGAATTTTCCACGATTGTTCTGACCCAGGACTGGCACCCAATGGGGCATTCTTCCTTTGCGTCATCCCACGACGACAAAACACCCTTCGATATGATCGACATGCCTTATGGGCCGCAGGTGCTTTGGCCGGATCATTGCATTCAGGGCAGTACCGGCGCGGAATTTCACCCTGATCTGCGCATCGATCCCGCAGATATGATCATCCGAAAAGGACTGAATCCTGCAATCGACAGCTATTCCGCATTTTTTGAGAATGATAAAACGACGACGACCGGCCTGGAAGGTTATCTGCGCGCCAAAGGGATCACTCAGGTTACCCTCGTCGGCCTCGCCACTGATTTTTGTGTATACTATTCTGCGATGGATGCAGAAAAGCTGGGATTTACGACCACAGTTCAGACCAGCGCCTGTCGTGGCATCGATATGGATGGATCTCTGGCCAAAGCTTTGGCGGACATGCAGGCCAGGGGCGTAAACCTAACATAAATTCGGCTAACACTCTTTTTTAATACGATTCTGTCAGGTTGGCGGTGCATGCGCATTTCCAGTCTGGCCGGGTTTCATGAGTGAAAACAACGAATCTGCAGAAGAAGCTCTGATCCGCTTCGACGAACGAAACACCTCTGACGGGTTGTTTCTGCGCTATGCACGTGGGTACGTCGCGGCCTTCCCAATGCGCCTTGCCCTGTATCTTTTCGCAGCATCCTTGCTGGGTTTGGTTACATCGGCATCACTGGCATTCACATCTTTTGCAATCGTTCTGTTTGGGGACTGTATTCATATCAGCAGCCTATTGTCGGACCGAAAGATATCAATCGGAAAGTATCGATGTTCCGGCATGCGACGGGATGTTCAGCGATTTACAGCTGTGGTTCATGCGATCTGCGCATCTGTGGGTGTTTTTATGGTCTGGTGTGCGACGGATACTGGTGACACTCGTTTTTTCGCCTTTGTCTGCATTACCACGTTGATCATCCATGCCAGTATAACCATGCCATTTTTCCCCTGGGGCAGTCGCCTGCGTCTTACGGTTTATTGCCTAGTATTGGGCCTGCTGATCCTAAATGACATCCTGTCAGCCCCCAGTCTGGCAGGCGATCTGGCTTTCGATCTGATTGCCATCGCATTGTTCAGTGCTATGGCTGTGATGCTTATGGTCAGTCGATATCAAGGTTTCAAAAAAGCACAGACTGCTAAACGTCATCTTTTACGGGAAAAGCTTGAAGCGGAACAGGCAAGCAATCGCCTGATTGAAAGTGAAAACCTGACACGACAACTTGCACTCGTGGCCCGAAATGCCAGTGATATTGTTGTAATCACCGAACCTGATGGGCATATTTCCTGGGTCAACGACGCCTTTCAAACCTCAACGGGATACGTTTCGGATGATGTGATTGGTCGTCATATAAAGCTGTTGAACGGGCCGAAAACCGACCCTGTGGTTGTGAAAAAACTGATCCAGGCACGCAAGGACAACGAAGGCATCCGCACCGAAATTCTGAACTATGATAAATTCGGAAACACCAAATGGTATGAAATCAGCATTTCCCCGGTTTTTGATGATATGGGCATTCTGATAAATTTCGTGTCCATCGAACGCGATATCAACGCGATCAAACAACGGGAACAAGATCTGGCTGACGCGCGCAGAACCGCCGAAGAAACGGCCCGGGCCAAGACCAATTTCCTTGCCACAATGAGCCACGAAATCCGGACGCCTATGAATGGAATAATTGGTGTATCCGACCTACTTCTGGAAACAGATCTTGATGGCGACCAGCGGCATCTGACCGAAACGATATCTGAATCCGCGGCCTCGCTTCTTTCTATTATCAACAGCACCCTAGACCTGACAAAACTTGATTCGGGTCGGGTTGAACTGGAAAATATCGAATTTAGCCCCGGCAATATTGCATTGAAGGTTGTCGAACTGCTGCGGCCAATAGCGATGGGAAAGAATGTTGACCTGCAATTTGAATGTACAGATTTGATCCCGGACCTGGTACGGGGTGATCCTGCACGCTTTCGTCAGATCCTGATGAACCTAATTGGCAATGCTATCAAATTCACATCCAAAGGTCGTGTGACCTGCGAACTGGCTTCGCATTCCAGCACTGACGGAACCAATATTGTCGCACGAATTTCGGACACGGGCATCGGTATTGCTTCGGATAAACTTGGCAGCATCTTCGAAGAATTCACCCAGGCTGATTCCAGTGTTTCGCGGCGCTTTGGCGGCACGGGCCTTGGTCTTAGCATTTCCCGGCGGCTGGCCCGCGCGATGGGGGGGGATATCAATGTAACTTCTGAACTGGGCAAAGGATCGGAATTCACTGCGGAACTTCCTGTCAAAACAGCCGGGAACAGTCAAACATTCGAACAATCCACCGGACAATCAATGCCAGTATTAAATGGCAAAATGGTGTTGGTGGCGGACGACAACAAAACGAACCGGTTCATACTCAGCCGATTGTTAAAAGAAACGGGCGTTGATCTGAATTTCGCAACCGATGGCTTCGAGGTGGTTGACACTTTCAGAAAGAAAAAGCCCGACCTAATTTTAATGGATGTATCCATGCCCGGGAAAGACGGCCTTGAGGCCACCCGAGAAATCAGACGACTGGAAGTGGAAAGGCAGCAAGAGATAACCCCCATTTTCGCACTGACTGCCAATGCATTTGCAAGCCACCGACAGGAATGTGAAACTGCGGGCATGAATGGGTTTCTGACCAAGCCAGTAAAAAAAGATGTCCTTGTTGGCACCCTATCAAAAATATTCTCTGACAGATCTGGAAATTCCCTGACGTCCTGAGTAGCCTGCGCCATGGCCTGGCAGTATCGGGCGGTTCCGAGGAAGAGAACATGGTAGATATCGCCACGCGCGTTTATAATCACAAATGGAAGATCGATCCGATTGTAAGGTCTCTGATTGATACAGACTTCTACAAGCTTCTGATGTGCCAGTCAGTGTTTCGCAACAAACCCGATACCACGGTAACATTCAGCCTGATCAACCGTTCAAAATCAGTGCGCCTGGCGGAACTGATCGATGAAGGTGAATTGCGGGAACAACTGGACCATGTACGGTCATTGTCGCTGTCACGCGGAGAAAGTACATGGCTGCGAGGCAATACATTTTATGGCAAACGCCAGATGTTTCGCCCCGATTTCATGGAATGGTTCGAACAGATGCGTCTTCCGGATTATCACTTGGAAAAACGTGATGGTCAGTATGAATTGACGTTCGAAGGATCTTGGCCTGAAGTCATGTTGTGGGAAATCCCCGCCCTTGCGGTATTGATGGAACTCCGCGGCCGCGCGGTTCTGAATACGATGGCAAAATTTGAACTGCAGGTGCTATATGCCCGCGCGATGACCAAACTTTGGGAAAAAGTTGAAGCCCTGCGCAGTGTTGAAAACCTGCGCATCGCTGATTTCGGGACGCGTCGACGTCACTCCTATTTGTGGCAAGACTGGTGTGTTCAGGCCATGATGGAAGGTCTCGGTGATAAATTTGTCGGCACCTCGAATTGCCGTATCGCAATGCAACATGACATCGAAGCGATTGGTACCAACGCACATGAATTGCCAATGGTATATTCTGCCCTTGCCGAAAGTGACGAAGCCCTGGCGCAGGCTCCATATCAGGTTCTTGCGGATTGGCGCGACGAACATGATGGTATGTTGCGGGTCATTTTACCTGACACATATGGAACTCAGGGCTTCTTGGATCGTGCCCCTGAATGGCTGAATGAATGGACAGGCATTCGCATCGATTCTGGTGATCCGGCGACGGGTGCGGAAAATGCCATTCGGTGGTGGAAATCCCGCGGCGAAGATCCACGCAAGAAACTGGTTATCTTTTCCGATGGTCTGGATGTTGAAAAGATACGTGAACTGAATACCCAATTCCAAGGACGTGTCCGGGTATCATTTGGTTGGGGCACCTTGCTGACCAACGATTTCCGCGGGCTTGTTCCCGGAGATGCCCTGGCACCGTTTTCGATGGTGTGTAAGGCTGTCAAAGCCAATGGCCGTCCAACTGTGAAACTGTCAGACAACCCCAACAAAGCAATGGGACCCGAAGAGGAAATTGCGCGATACAAACGTGTTTTTCAGGTCGGCGATCAAACTGCCCAAGATGTATTTGTGTAAAACGCTTTTCACACGTTTTCCGGTGAAACCGCAGCACGCAGTCGCGTAAAACTGTCGCTGCAATTCCCTGCTTCATCTTCGGATAGGAACCCTTCCAACAACGGATAGACCCGGATGGCTTCATCCACCGCCGGGTCTGAACCAGCGGCATATAAACCTGCCTGAATCATCATTTCAGAACGGTCATAGGTCCCCAAAAGATGACGCGCAGCTGTGATCAGAGTATTTTCCTCTGCACTTGCGGCTTCGGGCAGACTACGGGAAACCGAACGCAAAAAATCGATTGCTGGGAAACGCCCCCGTTCTGCAATCTGGCGATCCAGAACAACATGGCCATCTAGGACACCACGCAGGATATCTGCGATGGGTTCATCCATATCAGACCCTGCCACCAGAACGGAAAAAATTGCTGTGATATCTCCAGCGCTTCCCGCACCTGGCCCGGCACGTTCACAAAGTGCCATGATTGTATGAGAGGTAGAGGGCGGGAAGCCTCGCAAAGAGGCCTGTTCGCCTGACGCAAGCGCCACTTCGCGATGCGCTTCGGCAAAACGTGTGACTGAATCAGCCAACAATAGTACATGTAATCCCTGATCCCGGAAATGTTCCGCAACAGACATTGCCGTCAGGGCGCACCGCCTGCGAACCAGAGGGGACTGATCCGAAGTTGCCGCGACAACCACTGACTTTGCCATGCCTTCCGGCCCCAGCACATTATCAACAAATTCGCGCACCTCTCGCCCACGTTCGCCAATCAGTGCGATGACAACAATATCCGCCTGCATGCCGCATGCCAATCGTGCCAGCAGTGTCGACTTTCCGACGCCGGAACCAGAAAACAGGCCGACCCTTTGCCCCCGCACGATCGGCAGCATTGTGTTAAACGCCGCCATCCCGGTTTCCAAGCGCCCCCCAAACCCACGTCGTTCTGTTGCCTTTGGTGGAGTTTCGCGCAGGGAGCGTTCTTTCACACCGCGCATCAAAAAGGATCCATCGATCGCCCGACCGGAAGGATCAATCACGTGACCAATCCAGCCATTATCCGGTGCAATAATTGTCGGGCCAAGCAAAACAACTTCGTCGCCGATGGCGGCACCTTCAAGAATTTCATCCGGCATAACCGTGATCAGGCGGCTGTTCATCTGAAGAATTTCGCCTGATACCCTGGCACCCTTGCGGTTTCGGATCTGAACCTGATCCCCCAGTCCCGCAACAGAAGACAAGCCTGACACAATCAATGTGTTACCTAAAATTTCGTCAATTCTACCAATAGGTTGCACTGCCTGAAGGACGGCGATTTCGGCAACAAGCCCCTGCATTTCAAGACTATCTCTGCACGGTGATTTCAGCCCATTTGTCATATCTCGTCTTTCTGACGTTGTTCTCTCTGAAACTATTTCTAAAGGAATCAGGGTTAAGGCTTAGTTGAAACCGCACGTGGGAGAAGCCCCGATGCTTAATAAGATAGAAATCTTCAACATGGCCCAGGCCATGGCACAACACGCAGCAACCCGACAGACAGCGGTTGCTCAGAATGTGGCGAATGCTGATACTCCGGGCTATCGGGCCCGGGATGTTGCATCTTTTGCCGAGACATATCAGACCCAAACATCACAGGGGCTTCGCGCGACACGCAGCAGACATTTTCTGCCAGGCGAAGACAGCTTTTCCGCCCAGACCCGTATAAGTGCGACCCCGGGAACAGAAAGCCCCAACGGCAATACGGTTTCTCTGGAACAGGAGATGCTGAACGCCACCGATGTCAAACGGCAACACGACATGGCGCTGACCGTTTATAGCAGCTCTCTCAATATTCTACGCACAACCATTGGCCGATAGGAACAATTCAGGATGAGTGATTTCAGCAATACTCTTGCCCTTTCCGCCAGCGGTATGAAGGCGCAATCTATGCGTCTGCGGCACGTATCCGAAAACATCGCAAACGCAGATACCCCGGGATTTCACCGGAAAACGGTAAGCTTCGAAGAAGTGATTGCCCGGGGAACAGGCACCGGACAGGTGCAAACAGGTCCGGTGCAACTGGACCGCAGCGCGCTGGTGCAGGTCTTTGACCCTTCGCATCCGCTTGCTGATGAAACAGGCCATTACGATGGATCGAATGTCGATCTGGTGGTCGAAATCGCAGATGCGCGCGAAGCACAGCGCAGCTATGAGGCGAACCTCAAAATGTTTGATCAGGCACGGCAAATGTCGTCCAGCCTGCTTCAGCTTCTGCGCCGTTAAAGGAGACCAGAATGGATATCCGATCTACTATCGCGGCCCAGCAATATACTGCGACGCGTCCAGCCACTGCCCCTAAAACGGGGGCGGATGGCGCCGCATCCGGGTTTGAAAAAGCTGCTGGTGATTTCGCCCGCACCCTTCAACAAGGAGAAGAAACAGCAAAAGCCGCCATGACTGGTGGCGCAGATTCCCACGCCCTTGTCCAGGCATTGGCCCAGACTGAACTGGCCGTGGAAACAGCGGTGACTGTCCGTGACAAAGTTGTGGAAGCCTACCAAGAAATTCTACGGATGCCGGTGTAAGGGCCTGATATGACTGAATCCATGTTCTTCGATGTTTTGCGTCAGGGCCTTTGGGTCGCAGTGATTGCGTCAACACCAATTCTGACAATCGCGCTGTTAACCGGCGTCATAGTTGGCCTTTTTCAGGCCCTGACATCGGTTCAGGAAATGACACTGACATTTGTCCCAAAGCTTCTGGCCATTGTACTGGTCTTCTGGTTCTCCATGAATTTCATGTCCCGGACCCTGACCAGTTTTTTCCAAAACCAGATCATCCCATTGATCGCAGGAGGGTAAGATGGACAACGCAGGCTACACCACACTGACACGGCAATCCGGCCTGATGCGGGAAATGCAGACCGTTGCAAACAATCTGGCCAATATGTCCACCAGTGGATACCGCCGTGAAGGTCTGATTTTCGCAGAACATGTTAAACGACTGGAAGGGGAAGCTGACAGTCTTTCCATGGCGACAGCCACTGCCCGGAATACATCTATGATACAGGGGGCCCTGACGCAGACCGGGGGCACCTTTGATTTTGCCATCGAAGGTCCTGGTTTTTTTCTGATCGAAACCCCAGCTGGTGACAGGCTGACCCGGGCAGGCAGTTTCACCCCCAGCCCAGAAGGGGAACTGGTCACCCCGGAAGGACATCGCCTTTTGGACAACGGCGGATCCCCAATTTTCGTTCCGCCGGACGCGGCCCGGATCAGCCTTGCCGCCGATGGAACGCTTTCCGCTGGCGAAAATCCACTTGCCCAGATCGGTCTGTATCTGCCCGCTGATCCAAACCAGATGCAACGCGAAGACGGGGTCCGTTTCATTTCCGTGGCCGGCGTCGAACCCACTGAAGGCAGCGCAATTCTGCAGGGCTTTGTTGAGAATTCAAACGTCGACCCTGTCGCTGAAATCACCCGGATGATCGAAGTGCAGCGTGCTTATGAAATGGGCCAGGGCTTTATGGAAAAAGAAGATGAACGGATCCGCAGCGTTATGCGCACGCTTGGGTCGTCATAAGGAGGGAAGGTCATGCGTGCACTAAAAATTGCGGCCACAGGAATGAGCGCCCAGCAAATGCGGGTGGAAACAATTTCCCAGAACCTCGCGAATATGAACACCACGGGTTACAACGCCCGCCGTGCTGAATTCGCCGACCTGCATTACCAGCAGATGACACGCCCCGGCACGATTAATGCAGCAGATGGCACCGTGGTGCCAACCGGCGTGCAACTGGGCCTGGGTGTACGCCCCACATCGGTTTCAGTGCAGCTGGCGCAAGGATCCCTTTCGGCAACGGGCGGAGATCTGGATATCGCAATCGAAGGCAATGGCTATCTTGAGGTCACGATGCCCAATGGGGCGTCTGCCTATACCCGGGACGGCGGTTTAAAACGCAGTGGTGAAGGGCAGATTGTAACATCCGATGGCTATCCCGTTGTGCCTGACATCACAATTCCAACCGATGCCCGCAGTATTTCCATCAATGCCGAAGGTGAAGTTTATGCCTATTTCACAGGACAGGTGCAGGCCCAACAAATCGGGGCGATTACACTTGCGAATTTCACGAATGCCAAAGGGCTTGAAGCGGTGGGGTCCAACTTATTCCTTGAGACCCCAGCATCGGGCCCCGCAACGGTTGGCACTCCGGGCATCGATGGCCTAGGCACATTGCGGCAAGGCTATCTGGAAGATAGTTCAGTGGACGCTGTGCGCGAAGTCACCGAACTGATCGAGGCCCAACGAGGGTATGAGTTAAACGCCAAAGTGATCACCGCCGCCGATCAGATGCTTGGCGCAACGACGCAGATCCGCTGATGAGATATTTCATCCTCATACAAGCAGTTGTTGCCATTCTGGCCAATGCCACCCTTGCAGATACGCTTGTCGCAGCCCGAACAATCCGCAGCCAGACCGTTCTGGGCCCGTCAGATCTTGTCGTAGCTTCCGGCGATACACTGGGCAGCTTCACCCAAATCAGCGACGTCAATGGGTTGGAAACGCGTGTCACCTTATACGCAGGCCGCCCAATACGCCCCGGCGATGTTGGCCCCGCCGCCGTCATCGGGCGCAATCAAGTGGTTCCACTGGTCTACAGCGCAAATGGATTACGGATCACCACCGAAGGGCGCGCGCTTGATCGCGCGGCACCTGGAGAATTTGTCCGCATTATGAATATTTCGTCCCGCACCACGGTAAATGGCCGCGCCATGCCAGATGGTTCGGTTCTTGTACAAAACTGATAAGGAAATCACATGACACGCAGCTGCCTGTTGCTCATCTCTCTTCTTTTTATCAGCGCCTGTTCCCGGCTTGAAAATGTCGGACGCGCACCTGCATTTATTCCACCAGAAGGCGGGGCGGAACAAACTGCGATGGTCAGTCCCGGGCTACCCGTTTCACTTACCCCGACACATCCGATCGATGATGCATCTCTGTGGACGCGAACCCGGGGTTCATTGCTGGGGGATCGGCGGGCATCTTTACGGGGTGACATTCTGACAGTTGTGATTGAAATTGATGACAAAGCTGAAATTTCAAATGCAACCAACAGATCCCGGTCAGGCAATGAAAGCATGGGCATTCCCCAACTTCTTGGCCTGCCGCAACGCATTGCCGAAGGCTTGCCCACGGGCGCCGGTGTCGATCCGATGGTTCAAACCAATTCAAACAGCGCATCCGCCGGCAGCGGCACGGTCAGCCGCAATGAAAAGCTGGAATTGCGGGTTGCGGCAACTGTTGTCGAAGTCTTACCCAATGGTGTTCTGGCCCTGCAGGGATCACAAGAAGTGCGTGTAAACTTTGAACTGCGTGAACTTCTTGTATCCGGCTATGTGCGTCCGGAAGATATCTCTCGGCAAAACGAAATCACTTACGATAAAATCGCCTCTGCGCGCATTTCATATGGTGGCCGTGGTCAGATCACCGATGTGCAGCAACCCCGTCTAGGTCAGCAAGTTGCAGATATTATCCTGCCGTTCTGAGAAGGAATTTCAAAATGGGTAAAATTCTCCCCATCATTCTTGCCCTGATCGGAACCGGTGTTGGCATCGGAGCTGGCGTTGCCTTACGCCCCCCTCCCCCAGACCCGATTGAAATCCACCCATGCGGTCCAGGGGATCAGACCGGACATGAAACAGAAACGGCAACTGAACCAGAACCTGCTGAAGGTGACGAAGCAGCCACAAATGAATACGTGAAACTGGCCAATCAGTTTGTTGTGTCCGTTGTCAAAGATGAAGAAATCGTTGCACTTGTGGTTATGTCGCTAAGCATAGAGATGCTGCCCGGCAACACCGAACCTGTGTATCGTCAGGAACCCAAACTGCGAGATGCCTTTCTGCAGGTTATGTTCAATCACGCCAATATTGGCGGATTTGACGGGGCTTTTACGGACAGCAATAAAATGACATTGTTGCGTGATGCATTGCTGGAAACCGCAAGACGCCAGTTGGGCGAAGCAGTGGTCAACGTATTGATTCAGGATTTTGTACGGCAGGATCTTTAATCGCGTTAGTAGTTTTTCTGATCCCGAGCGTATTCTTCGTAAATCGTTGGATTGAAGATCGAATTCACATGCACGTCACGACGGGGAAGCAGGTCATTAGAAAAAATCCGGCTGGCCGCGAAACTGGCATCAGTCAGAGACCGCAGCCCATCCGGAAAAGCCGAAGGTTCGGTTGCCGAGTTGCGCGAGGCAAGATTAAACCCCCAAATCCCAAAAGACGGAATACCAACCTGATAACTGACCACCGACGGGAAGATTTCATTCAAAGTTGTCGCAACCGTCCAATAGGAATGCGGCGCAAAAAACGGCGATGAGCTTTGAGAAACGATCGTGCCATCTTCCGCCAAAACGCCCGCAACCATTGCATAAAATTCAATTGAATAGAGTTTTGACAACGCTTCGTTATGGGGATCGGGAAAATCAATAATGATCCTGTCGTAGACTTGGTCCGTTTCCTTCACATAAAGAAACGCATCCTGATTATGCACATTCACCCGCGATGATAGCATACTGCCTTCGTTTAACCTGATCATAGGGGCAAACTCACGGCCCAGTTCAGTCATCTCTGGATCTAGGTCGACGAGATCAATACGCTGAACATCAGGATATTTCAGGATCTCACGAATGGCGAGACCATCCCCTCCGCCAAGCACAAGAATCCGCTCTGCCGGGCTTTCCCCCCAAGACATGACGGGATGTACGAGGGCTTCGTGATAACGATATTCATCAGTTTCCGCGAATTGCAAATGGCCGTCGATGAACAACCGGATATCATTTTTCTGCCAGGTGTTGGTTACCACCAGAGATTGGTACGGGGACTGACTGCGCCAAACCACCTGGTCGAAATAAAGGTGATCCTGCGCAAATGCCGTAATCCGGGACGCCAGCAATGTCAGACCGAACAACAACAAAATTGTACCAACGGCGAGAGCAACCATGCGTTTTGGTTGTTCAAAATGATCCCGCAGCCAAAAGACGTTTAGCAAAGCAACCATCGCATTGATCAGGCCAATTGCAAAAGACGCCGTGATCAGACCAAGCGAAGGCAACAGCAGAACAGGAAAAGCGACAGATCCGATTAACGCCCCAATATAATCGAGAGACAATACATCCGCGATCGATTCACGCGTTGTGGAACGTTCCGACAAAACCCGGGTTAAAAGAGGAATTTCAAGACCAACCAGAAAACCAATCGCGGAAATAAAGGTAAACATCCCAACGGTGTACAGCCAGGGCGCAAAGGGAAACAGCATGAACAATGCAATACTGCACAGCCCGCCAATCAAAGCCAGGATCAGCTCCACGCATACGAAAGCCGCGATAAGGTTCCCCATAATGAAACGCGACACATAGGACCCCACGCCCATAGCAAACATAAAAAAACCAATAGTCAGGGAAAACTGGTAAACAGAATTGCCCAAAAGATAGCTGGAAACTGTTCCGATAATTAATTCATAAACGATCCCACAAAGGGCAACGATCATGATTGAAATCAGCAGAACCATTGCCTGACGTTTGGGCAGATCCTGGTATCGACCGTGAGATGCATTGGGCATAAGTTTCGCCTCAGAATTTTGACAAAAGAAAGCCCGGCCCCCACAGGGAACCGGGCAAAACGCCATACTGGCGCTAAATTATTTACCTGCGCGCGGCCCGCCGGAACGGGCGCTGCGTGGTGCCTGATATTGGCCACGCGGGGTGACGTTGCGGTTATTGAAGCTGTTTGCTGCAATCCCAGCGCCACGTTGACGGCCCAGCAGATTACCCAACAGCATACCGGTCAGAAAACCTGTGCCCGAAAAACGCAAACCAGAAGAGTTGCCCGCCACATCGGTTGCGATCAGACGGTTGTTTGCTTCGTCGATTTCAACAGTGAAAACCTTGCCTTCACCATCATCCTGTATGCCATTGCCATTCGCATCAGCAAAACCAAGGAACATGGCGTCTGCCTGAATAGTCAGGCCAAGGTTTTTTGCGTAAAAACGCGGTTCTGCGTTCAGAACGCTGGTGTAATACCCCGTAAATTCGCCCATCTGATCTTCAGAAATAGAATCGAAGTTATTTTCTTCGAGGTATCCCTGATAATTCATCAACGCAAATTCAGTGCGATCCAGAACCTGTCCCAGATCCGCAGTCTGCTCAGATTTACAACCCAGAAGGACAAGACCGGCAACACCAAGCGCAACGATATTTTTCAATTTAGAGGACATAACTTCGACCTTTGTACATGCTTAAAGTAAGTTCATTTACCGACAATAGAACATTCCCACCAGACCTGATGCAAGCCCGAACTGTAGTAATCGTTCAATTGCCCAGCTTTTGCTAGACCATGTGACTCAAGTGCCGCGCCGTTCGCATCTGACAGGTCAGACGGAATAGCCAGAAGTGCCTTTTTCGCGCGATCTTGACGCAACCGTGCCAACACGTTTTCCAGACCGGATACCCCTTCGGGGGCCTCTTTCCAACGCAATCCCATTACCTGATCTGATTCGGCTTCATGTCCATAGCCCTGAATATGCAGGCCCGTATCTTCAGCAGCAGGAAAGGCATCTGTTGCAGGCGCTTCGGGATTATTAAGGCCGTAAATAATTTTTGCTTCCCGTGCGCCATGAAAACCGGAAAGTGTCAGTTCAACTTCGGCACCGAAATCTTCGTACATGCGATGCGCATCAGCATACAGAGGTGTGCCAAAATCATCGTAATCGCTTGTGGCAATAAAGATTTTTCGGATCCCACGATCTTTCAGCTTTCCCAGCAAGCCGTTCATCATTTGGCTGCCGTATCCTTCGCCCGTATGTGATTTGGCCAAGTACGTCCAGGACAGCCAGGCCACATCATGCACCTGTTCATCAAGACCAAACCCAGTGACACCCAGAACCTGCCCCTTGTGAAACAGAACAAACATCCCATCCAAGCCTTCATCCAAAAGCGAACGTTCAGCTTCCAAGGCATCGTCTTCGTCGGTTTCATTGATAATCGCAATCACAGGCGACAAATGCGTCATTTCCATGGGCTTCAGTACCGGGTCTTTGCTGCCAAAAAGAGATCCAAACATAGCGTATCCTCCGCCAATCAAAATTGAGGTTATATGGGTATAAATCGATAGGGTTTCACTTTGAAACACAATTTCGGCGAGTAAAACAATCGCAAGAATGCACCAGGTCTGGGTAAGCTTTTCCGCTGACGCTTCAGAGATCAATGCATATCCAAGCAGACCATAGCCCGCCGCAGACATCCCAGCGAAACCAGGGCCCGAAAAGGTGAACTGCGTCACAGTCCCAAGAACTGTACAGGCCGCCACAAGAAGCGCAGTTTTTGTCGCCCCTATTTGCCATTCAGTTTTCGCACCAGCGATGGCGATAAAACCCAGGTTCATCATAAGATGCAGACCACTGCCGTGTCTGACTACGGCCCCGAAACTGTCTGACAACGTGTTCAGCCCAGATGCAGTCAATAACGGCCCTTGGACAATCCAGGACAGCAAGGCAATTGCGCATAAAACCGGTGTGACACGTAGCCTGAAGATATCAGACATCAGGGGGTGATTTCCAAGCTGGTTGCAGCAAGGCGATCACCACGATCCAAACGCTGAATTTGTTCTTCGCGTGGGCGGAAGTGCTGCTTTAACACAGCTAAGCTTTTCTCAGCGTCAGCGTTCCCACACATAAAGATATCGATGGCAACATAGTGATGTTCCGGCCATGTGTGCACCGAAATATGCGATTCCGCCAACAATGCGAACCCGGTAAATCCGTAGCCTGCACCAAAATCATGCAAACGCATTTCAAGAACGGTTGCATTCGCAGCATTTGCAGCCCGACGCAGCACATCAGAAATATCTGACATATCCAGCAGGTTCTCGGCGTCATAAAAATCTGCAATGACATGCTGCCCCAGCCGCTGCGGAGGCCTGAATTCAGAGGAAAGAGTGTTCATTATGATTGGCTACCTGGAAAATAAAAACTGAAATTGCCTGAACAATTTCCAGCTACATATCACAGAGACCCACCCGGTCAAATATTGTACTCAGCTCATTTCTGGCGATTACAGAATAAAATCGCTGACATCCAGATCCGCCACAAATGCATCAATCAGGTATACGGTATTGCTGCCAAGGTCTATTTTCACTCCGCCGGTTTTTTGTTCAAATAGGACCTGAACATCAGCAAACCCTGTAAACCCAAATGCCGTAAAATCCAGTTTATCAACGCCATCCGCATAATCCATCACACGATCATAACTGCCGGCAATCGGCGCGAAAATAAATGTATCAATGCCGTCGCCCCCGGTTAGATTATCTTCCCCCGCGCCGCCTGATAGGCTGTCATTGCCATTTTCTCCAAAAACAAAATCGCGCCCATCACCACCGGAAACAATATCAGATCCTCCGCCACCGAAAACGTCATCACTACCGCCCCCGCCCAATACAGTGTCATCGTCACGGTTGCCAAAAACACGGTCATCGCCGTCCCCCGCATCAACGTAATCATTGCCTTTGCCACCATAAAGATAATCGTCGCCAGCACCGGCAGATAGAGTGTCGTTTCCAGCAAGCCCGGACAGGCTATCCGCACCGTTCCCGCCTTGCATTATTTCATCCCCATTGTCGTCGCCGACAATTTTGTCATCTCCTTCGCCGCCCAACATCGTGTCATTGCCGCCCTTGGATTTCAAAATATCATCGCCATCACCGCCAATCAGCATGTCATCGCCAGCCCCCCCGGCCAATCGATCATGCCCCAATCCGCCCTCCAGCGTGTCATTACCATCTTCACCGTACAGCTGGTCATCCCCGTCACCACCCGTGATCTGATCGTCTCCGCCACCGGATTGCACAAGATCATTGCCAGCCCCGCCATCAATAACGTCAGCCCCGGTTGTTGACGTCAGATGATCGTTGCCATCGCCACCATACAGTTGGTTCGCACCACCAGCCCCCACAATGTCGTCATTTCCACCATTCCCATAAATAACATCGGCACCACTGCCCCCAATCAGTGTTTCAGCAAGGGCTGTGCCATGCTGTTCATTGGTCCCGATCAACATTGGCCGGTTGGCACCGTCAAAACCTGCGCCAAAAACATCCTCTGATGTCAGACTTGTGCCCCCCATTGTTTCAATTGTCAGCAGATCATCCCGATAAGAAATAGTCGCACCTGTGGTCGTCGACGTGAATGTCAGCTGTGCGGGATAGTAAAGCCACTGAAAATGGCTGAGATCCAGGCGGTCAATGCCTGCCTCAAAATCTTTGATGAAATCATCCGCACCATCTTCTTCGAATACAAAAATATCCGCGCCCGCACCGCCCCACATCTGATCAACGCCAGAACCATCATAGAGAATATCATCGCCATCATGGCCGTATAATTTATCATACCCTGAACCACCATATAACAGGTCATGTGTGCCCAGCCCGTCTAGACGTTCCCCAGCCGCAGTCCCAATATAGCTTTGACCGTAATTCGCAGCATTCAGCGAAAACTGTGTCACCCCAAGTTCAGTTTCTGAGGTTACGAAAATCTGCACCTGCCCCCCGATCACGACGGCGGCTATTTCAGCAATATTATCCAGTGTTGTTGTCAGACTATCCGCAAGGGTTTCCAGGTGAAGCAATGTTCCATCAGGTAAGAGCGTAAACAAACTAATGCCATCATCGCCACCCCCAACCAGCACAAAATGCTGGCTGCCAATATTGAACGACGCCAAGGCAGAGGCATCCTGAAATCGCGTATTCAGGGTGTCGATGATGTGGTCGGTCACATTTAGCGTTCCATTTGCTTCTACCTTCAGAATCGTAAGGGAATCACTGCTGGAAGACGCCAACACCACATAGGTTGCACCGTTGTAATCCATCACTTGCATCGCAGAAGGGGTGTTCACCCCCACCTCAAGCGCCGCCCCAACGGAATCTACAAGGGTCGGTGCGCCGGTTCCCGCATCGACGCTGTATGAACTGATACCGTCTTCGGTTGCGGACGCCGTCAGAATGAAATCATTACCTCCCGCGTTGACGATTAGAAGGTCCGAAATATCCGCGCTGTAACTGTCAGATGCATCTGACACTGACAACGTTGGCAGACCCGTTATACCGGTGCCTACATCAAAAACATCGATGCCATCACCTGAAGACTGCACCGCATAAACATATACGCCCCCTACAGATGATCCGGCAGTAACGACAGAGGTGTCCTTAACTGACATCCCAGCACTTGTAATTGTTACGGGCGGCGCGATCGTTCCATTGGCGTTCAACACATACCCCAGTAGATCGCCTGCCGCATCCCGCCCCGTAATCGTATAGATTACGCCGTTGATTGACAGAATGCTCTGCTCTCGCCCAGAAAACGCCGTATCGTCTTCGTGGAATAAGGCTGAACCGGCAACGGTTGCGGCCTGGTTTTCCAAAAGTTCATAACTGATGATGCCGCCATTTATTCCTGATGTTCCATAAAGGAACACCCCCTGCGCCGTCACCGAAATGTGGAAATCCGTAATATTGCGATCAACTTCATCAACCCCGGACAACAACACGCCGGATACACTCATCTGCCCCATAATTCACCCTTGCCCTACACTCAGAAACAAGATGGAATATTTTTGCAGCGATGAGATTGCGGGATTTAGGCGAAAGAATGACGCTTATTTACAATTCTTGGCGAAACGCGCAGATGCCTCACGCCATCAGGGTCTCATGCAGATTGATCGCTTCTTCCAAGTCTTCAAAATAGTGGATCTTTCCGTCATTCAGCACACACCCCACATCGCAGAACTGTCTGACCTGCTTCATGTCATGCGTTACAAGAAACGCGCTGCTGTGTTGCATCCGTTCCTGAAACACCTCGCGGCTTTTACGCTTAAAACGGGCATCGCCTACGGCTGTCACCTCATCCACCAGATAGGTATCGAAATAGATGCCCATTGAAATACCAAACGCCAGACGAGATTTCATACCTGAAGAATACTGGCGAACAGGCATATTAAAATGCGCCCCGAGTTCCGCAAAATCTTCAACAAATTCGACCAGCGCATCCGTATCCACACCATAGACGCGGCCGACAAAGCGTACATTTTGCAGCCCAGTCAAATCCCGATGTGCACTGCCCGCAAAGCCAACGGGCCAGGAAATGGCACCTTCACTGATCACCCGTCCAGAATCAGGCATTAAAGTACCCGCGATCATCTTCAAAAGTGTTGATTTCCCTGCACCATTTCCCCCAAGCAGGGCTACGGACACGTCGCCTGGAAATGTCAGGGTCAGATCATTGGTGACATATTTTCGCCCCGTCGGGGTTGGAAAAAACTTGGTCAGGTTTTCCAGTCGAACCATATCCCCCCCCTTCAGCGCCTGTCACGTAGACTGTAATACACCAGAACAAGAATGCCCCACCCCATAGCAACAAACAGCGTGATCAATCCCAGCAGGATGATCCTTTGTGGAAACTCAGCAGATTGCGCCAGTGTCGGATGAATATAAGTTGCTAGGTATCGCGTCTGACGATTGGCGTTTGAACGCGCAAGATCCAACGCGCCACGGGCGACCGTGTAAGATTCTGCGGCATATTCCAGGTCCACAGTCAGCCCTTCGAATTCAGACAACAATGATGCGTAATCGCCCGCCTCGCTGGTGCTTTCGTTATGTGCAAACTTATCTCTTTCTTCCGAAATACGCGTGCGAATGACATCAATCCGGCGACGGGCCTGTATAAGACGCGGATCCCGTTCCTGAGTGGTTTCATTCAGCAAATCGAACTCGACCAGAGCATCCGTCAGACGCAGTTGCAGGCCATTTAGAATACCCATGCGGCCCTGAATATCAGCCATAGGATCCACAATTTTTGTCCGGGTCCGAAAATCTGTCAGCGCCAAACGGCTTTGGCGCAGGCGGTCATAGGCCATTTCAAGATCTGCCATTGCATATTGCATCAAATCTTCCCGGGCAGCCGCATTCAGATCATTCACCATTGCCTGGCTTTCATCAACAATCGCAGCTGCTAATTGTTGCGCATCATCGGCTGAAAAGGCACGCACCTGTAACTCAATCAATCCGGTATTCTGGTCATAAGCCACCCGAACCACACGGTTCCAATACCAGCGCATATCCTCGACAGATGCATCAGGCCAAAGGGAAAACAGCGGATCCTGTTCCCAAGTTTCTGTATATACCCGTTTCAGATCAATACGTTCATGAATGCGTTGCACAATGTCTTGGCTTTGAATGAACTCATATAGAATATCCGTATCAGAAGATGTCGGGCCACCGATAAACTGGCTCAACCCGGTCAGATCAACAGCCGTTGCACCCTGTTCCTGCCGAACAGTGAAACCCGTACTTGAAGCATATTGATCCCGCGCAACCTGCCAGAGATACCAAGCCGACACGGCAATGGGCAGTACAACAAGTATCAGAAAGCTTAACCCAAGTTTCCAATGTCGTTTTCGCACAACCGCAGGCCCGGCAGCCGGGCGAAACTGAACAGAAACCGTGTTTCCGTCTGGTGGGTCGGGTTTTAACTTAGGGCTATTCTGGACAAGTCGGACATTTCCAGCACTGCCTTTGTTACCCGGTATCTTCACTTCACCCGAAGGTTTTTCCGAAACTTCCGATTTGTTCAGTTGCACCACCACATCCCCCCAAGGACCATTACACCCATTCACACAAGTGCATTTAAGCCCATATTTACTCATATTTCGTAAACCGGGATGGATTGATCAGGAGAAACACACTGCAGGTCCCACCGCCCCCCACCCAGAAAATCCGACGCCATCGCAGGTTTGCGACTCCACGGACAATCTTCGCGTTGATTCTACGCGAAATGTCCGCGCGATATGGGCGGTCACCGGGTGGATATGTCTGGGCTGTTCTTGAACCCGTGGGCATTATTCTGATTCTCGCCTGGGGGTTTTCACTTCTTGTCCGCGCCCCGGCCCTTGGAACCAGTTTTATGTTATTTTACGCGACAGGTTATCTGCCTTTCAGCGTTTACCAAAGTACATCAGGTCTTGTTTCACAAGCGTTACAGTACTCTAGGCCCTTGTTGGCCTACCCGGGCGTCACCTGGATCGATACGATCCTTGCGCGTTTTTTCCTGAATCTTTTGACGGTTTCCATGGTCACCTGGATTATTCTGACAGGTATCTGGTGGTTCGGCGAAACCAAAAGTATCGTTACCATTGAACCCATACTTCTGACGATGGTTCTAAGCGCGTTTCTGGGCCTCAGCATCGGCAGTCTGAACTGCTTTTTGTCAGGCATGTTCCCGATTTGGCGGCAACTGTGGTCTATCTTTACCCGTCCTCTTTTTCTGGCCTCCGGCATCTTCTACACCTACGAAATCCTCCCTTATGAGGCCCAGTCTATCCTTTGGTTTAACCCTCTCATTCACATTACTGCGCTCATGCGAAAGGGATTTTATCCGACCTATGATCCTCATTTCATGTCGCTGACCTATGTCACCATCTGGATACTGGTTCCAATGACTGCAGGCGTTCTTTTTTTACGGAAACATCACCGCGATTTTCTAAACGCCTGAAACTTTATCCAAATTTTCATGACCTTGATTAATCTGACTTTAACCTAGTGCAAATAGACCAGTGTTAACCAAAATACTGCGGGAAAACCTGTCCTGAAATTGCATCAGTTCGATGCCAGGACTGACATCAGAATGTCTTGTGTTTTGCAACATCAGGCACAGGAAGTTCGCCGCAGCATGATAACAGAAGGGTATCATAAGATGAAAACACTGGTATTAGGTGGCGACGGATTTTGCGGTTGGCCAACGTCGCTTCACCTCGCGTCTCAGGGGCATGATGTGCTTATTCTAGACAACCTTGCTAGACGTAGTATTGCCGATCGTATTTCGTCGCCCTCTCTCACCCCCATCGCATCCATCGAAAAACGCATTGCTGCGGCACAATCCATTGGAAGTATTGCATTTGAGTTCTGTGACATAGCGACCGATTGCTTGCGGCTGAAAGAAATTTTGGCGCAATTTCAACCTGATACGGTTGTGCATTTCGCAGAACAACGCTCTGCCCCCTACTCTATGCTAGGCGATTCAGAACGTCGTTTTACCGTCGACAATAACATCAACGGAACAAACAACCTGATGTCCAGCCTTGTTGAACTTGGGCAGCGACCACATGTCGTGCATCTGGGTACAATGGGTGTTTATGGTTACAATGATGATTTCGGAGAAATTCCCGAAGGTTATCTGGATGTCACCGTCAAACAGACCCAGAAAGATGTATCGATCTGCTACCCTGGAAACCCTGGATCTATTTACCATATGACAAAGGTTCTGGATCACACGATCATGCAGTTTTACGCTAAAAACTGGGGCTTTCGGATCACAGACTTGCACCAGGGAATTGTCTGGGGCACGGACACAGAACTGACCCGATCCCACCCGCAACTTATCAACCGTTTTGACTATGACGGCGAATATGGAACGGTCTTAAACCGGCTTCTCAGCCAAAGTCAGGTTGGCCACCCCCTGACCGTTTATGGCACCGGAGGGCAATCGCGCGCGTTCATACACATCCAGGATACTGCCCGCTGTATTCACCTAGCGTGCGGGAATGCGCCAGACGAAGGTAGCCTGCCCCAGGTTTTTAATCAGATCGCAGAGGTGCATACGGTTCGCGTTCTGGCACAGATGATCAGTGACAAAACCGGTGTTGAAATTGGTTTTCAGGATAATCCGCGCAAAGAAGCCGCCGAAAACCAGCTCCGGGTTTCCAACCAGGGCCTGCGCAGCTTGGGATTTGAACCGATCACTTTAGACGATCATTTGATGAAAGAAATTGAATCGACAGTTGTCGCCTTCAAAGACCGTATCGATCACAGTGTCATTGACAGCAAGGCCCGCTGGTAATGAAGATCGTCATCACTGGCGGGCTGGGCTTTATTGCTCAAAACCTTGCCATTCATCTCAGATCCCAGTCAGACCACTTTCACCTGACCGCCATTGATCATTTCACAGAGGCATCTGACCAGGAAAAATCACTGTTTGATCAAGTGCACCACAGTTGTTTTTCCGATCCCAGCGCTCTTGCCCATGTTAACGACGCAGATGTTCTTGTGCACCTTGCTGCCGACACCACGGTACAGCAAAGCATTTCCAACCCAACAGGAACCTTCGAAAACAATGTCGTCAAAACACATGTGTTGCTCGAACACGTCCGGCTGAATGCCCCCGATGTGAAGTTCATATTTGCCTCAACCGGGGGGGCCATTATCGGCGACTATGACGGGGCAATCAATGAATCCGTTGTTGCCCGACCACTCTCGCCATACGGCGCATCAAAGCTTGCAGTAGAAGGAATGTTATCGGCCTATCAAGGCGCTTTTGGGATAAAGTCGGCATCCTTGCGATTTTCAAATGTCTACGGCCCAAACTCTCACCGTAAGGGCAGTGTCATCGCCGCATTTTGTAAGATGGTACGCGACACAAATACGCTTCAAATCAATGGGGATGGAAAACAAACCCGTGACTATATCTACGTTGACGATATTGCTCGGGCCATTCACCAGGTCATTCGACAAGACGGGCTTGGTGTGTTCCAGCTTGGCACAGGCACAGGCACTTCGATCCTGACAATCACAGACATTTTCCGAGAGATCCTGCAAACATCTCCGCCAAATCTGACACACGCTGCAGCGCTGACAGGCGAGGTACGTCACAATCAATGCGACATTTCCCGCATTTCAACTGAACTTGGCTTCATTCCGGAATGGACACTTGAAGCCGGAATCCGAAAGACCGCCCAATGGTACAACTTAATATGAATTATCAAAACACCAGCACACCCGCCCCACGCACAATGACCCATGTAGGTCTGGCGTTTCTTGAAGCTCTCGCTGCACAAGTGCAAAACGGATGCATCCTAGAAATCGGGCCTTTGTTCGGCTCCAGTACTCAGGCGTTGGCAAAAGGCCGAAAGACAACTGATACACCGATGCATTCAATCGACACGTTTGAAGCCGCGCCCTGGGTTCGCAAACGATTTGGTTTTGACCTTAGTCGCGAAAAATTTGATGAACACACTCAGGATATTCCGAACCTGACAGTACATCAGGGGTTTTCACCCGATGTGGTGAAGAACACCTGGTCCCACGATATTGGCATGTATTTTGATGACGCCACCCATGGTGATCCTGGCTGGTCTGACAACCTGAACTTCTTCAGGCCTTTTTTCAAGGACGACACGATCATTTGCGGGGATGATTTTGCTGGAGGTTGGCCAGACATCGTTCAAAATGTTTATAAAATCGCTCGGGCAGAAAACATACGCCTGTTCATCATGGGCCGGGTCTGGGCGTTAGCAAAAGAAGACGACCACCGTATTGTAAATGCGGTGAATTCTATCTTCCCTGACCTATCCGAAGTAATGATGGTATGTCATCGGGATAAGGGCGAAATACGCAATCCTGCCGCGGTCTGGAGTTGGGGCGTTCACACAAATGTCGCCTTAAACAGCTTTGGCATAGAAACCGGTGGGAAATTCAAAGGTGCGCTGGAAAGTTACCGTGGGAAAAAGCTTCTCAACTCTGTTCCACTGGATGGATCTCAATTGGACCTTACATCAGGGAACCGGTTCACTCTGCGACTGGCATCCTCTGTTGACAAAACGAAACCGGAAACAAAAATTCAATACTGCACCGTGGATAAAGCAGGAAGAACACAAAACACAAAGTCTCTGTCGTCGGGACAATTTCTGGATCTGCCTGAAACAGAAAAAATCACTGCCATTCGGCTGACGTGAGATCCTGATGCCAGAAACTGGTCTGAGAATTCTGTATATCACGGCAAATGTTCTGGGGGATGCCGGTGCAAACGCTGCTGAGATTTTTCCACGGCTGTCGCGCCAGCACCCAAGCGTCATTCAAACAATTGTGGCAGACTACTACAAAAACAAACCCTTCATTCAAAACCAGCAAGATGCCGAATTCCTGAAACTCAAGCGTCGGCGATTTTCCTGGTTGCAGACGATAATATCCGCAATTCGTATCGCGCGTAAATCTCGTGATGAAAAAATCGATGTCATTCATGTATTCTATCGACAACGCAATGTGG